>JAYKJB010000019.1 GCA_035285325.1 Candidatus Sericytochromatia bacterium | reverse complement strand
GAAGTTCGGGACACCGGCCTCGCGTCTTGAGGGCGAAGGCTGCATGGCGTTCGGGAACTCGACGGCGGGGCCAGACAAAACACCGACGGCCAGCCCGCCCAAAGCGTGCTGACCGTCTGTTGTTCGTAGACTCGACCCCCACGTTAGTGGGGGTCCAGGTCGGAGCGGCGGGATTTGAACCCACGACCCCCACTACCCCAAAGTGGTGCGCTACCAAGCTGCGCTACGCCCCGAACGGACGAAGCATAGCACAGGGGCGCGCGAGGGCGCAAGGCGAGCGGGTGGGCGGGCCTGGGTCTGCGGCGTCAGCCCTTTTCCGGCCGGGCGATTCGGCCCAAAAGGGCCTGGGACACACGGCCTATCGCGCGTCAAACCGCGCCGGGCCGCACGTCGCGCATCATGTGGCCGACCCGCTCCATGGCGTAGAGGTCGCGCGACTGCAACCAGAGCGACACGTGCTGCACCTGCGCCCCGACCCGGCGCTTTTCCAGCGTCGCGCCGATCCCGTAGCGGATCTGCCGGGCCCCGTGGTGCCGGGCGCGCTGGATGATCTGCCAGAGCACCTGGCGATAGAGCCCCTCGCGCCCCACGTGCGCGTCGTCCAGTCCGGCGAAGACGGGCACGTAGGCCTCCGGGCCGATGAAGCTCACGAACATGCCAATTTCCGGTGGATCCGGCTGCTCGGGCGAGGGCCGCTTGCGCAGGGTGACCAGTTCCCAGGCCGGCGACGCCAGCAGGGTGGGCAGCGTGGTGTCCGGCAATTCGAAGGTGTTGATTTCCAGCTGGCGCTGCTGCAACTGGCGATACAGGGCATGGCAGTGCGCCAGGCGCGCCGCCCCGGGCGCCTCAGCGGTCTGGCCATACACCCGGGCCTCATAGAGCGATCGCCACCCCAGCACCTCCTTGCGGACATGCCGGCGGGCCTTCTTGGACAGGCTCGCCAGCCACGCCGCCTCGTCCTGCCAATCCAGCGTCTGGACCAGCACCTCCGGCATGGCAAAGCGCACGAAACCGGCAGCTGACAGCCAGTCCGACAATTCGTGATCGGCATCGGGCACGTCGCGCACCACCAGGTGATCGGCCTCGCTCGCGCGCTGCAGGCGAGCGGCCTCCCGCAGCAGCAGTTGCAGGGCGGCCCGCCAGTCGCGCTGCCGGTCGAGGTAGAGGTGCTCTCCCTCGGTCAGCAGGCTGCCCATGGCGAAATAACGCGAAGACAGGGCCAGCGGATCGGTCCGTCGCAGCGCCTCCGCCTCACGCGAGACGGGCGCGGGCGCCAACATGTCGTCCTTCCAGAGCGCATCGGTGAAGAAACTGGCGGCCACGATCCGGCCCTCCGCGTCCTCGACCCAGAGGTAGTGAAAGTTCCAGCGATGCTCCGGACGGGCGGCTTCGGCAAAAATGGCTTCCAGGCAGCGCAGGCCTTCGTGGCTGAAGCTGCCCCGGCGCCCGAAGCAAGCATCCCACACGGCCGCATCCACTTCCCCAATCGTCCGCACGTGCCGCACCCGCAGGTTCTCGGGCGCCACCCGAAAGGCCCCCCCAGCTCCCCCTGTGCCCCCGAGCGATTCCCGCACGGGAGGCACATCCGCCGCGGCGATCGCCCGTTTCGTCGGAATCTCGAAGGTCTCGAACACCTCCTCCAGGCTGCTGCCCTCGGCTTCCAGCACCTCGGGCAGGTGGCGCGCCACCGCCGCGAGGAAGGCGTCGATATCCGCCAGCTGCTGGTGACAGGTGATCGTGAAGCGCAGCCCCGCCCGCTGCATCGGCACGGCGGGAAAGACCGCCGTGTTGCCATAGAAGCCGTCCCGCTTCAGCCGTTCGACCAGTTCATAGCTGGCGCGCGGCAGTCCCGTGGCGATGAAGCGAATCGGCACCAGGTCGGTCGAGAGCAGCGGCAACCCGAGCGCCAGACAGCGCGCGTTGCAATGTTCCAGGCGGGTGCGCAGGTCCGCCTGCAGGCCGGCGATTTCCTCGGACAGGTGAATCTCGGCCGAGGCGATCGCCGCCCCCAGATTGGCGGGTTGCAGGGGCCCGGAGAAGATCAGCGAGGGACCGACGGTGCGGATCTTGCGGCGCAATTCGGCGTCGGGAATGATCAGCGCCCCGCCCCCCGACGAGAAGCTCTTGGCCAGCGAGGTCGCCACATACAGGCGCGGATGCGCCGGCAAGGCTTCCAGGACGTGCCCACGGCCGCGTTGCCCGGTCCAGCTCATCCCGTGGGCATCGTCCAGATAGAAGTGCAGGGCAGGGTGGCGCTCGAGCATATCCATCAGCGGCGGCATCGGGGCGACGTCGCCGAACATGCTGTACACGCCGTCGGCCATGTACCAGACCCGTCGGTAGCGCCGCGACAGCTCCAGCACTCGCGCCTCCAGCAAATCGAGTCGATTGTGGCGCAGCACCTCGACCGGCACGCCGTGCACGCGCACATGGTTCAGGGCCGACTGAACGGTGGCGTGAACCTGCTGATCGATCAGCACCGCATCGTCCTCATTGACCAGCACCGGAATGGCCGCCAGGTGCGCCAGCGTCGAGCTGGCCGTGGCCAAGGTGGGCGTGCCGAAAATCGCCCCGAGGCGCTCCTCCAACTCGGCATACAGCGGGGCCGAGACGAAGGCGCGCGACGAGGGAAACTGGGTGCCATAGCGCTGGATGGCATCGATCGCCCCGGCCTTCAGGCGCGGGTCCATTTCCAGGCCCAGGTAGCTGCCTGAGGCGAACTGGAGCAAGGGCTCGCCGTCGAGGGTGATCAGACGGCCATCGCAGGCCTGGTCTTCGGCCGTGCGGTACATCAAACCCCGCTGAGCGGCTTGCCCCAGGCTGCGATCACACGCATCGAGATAGTCGGCGGCCTTGCGCACGTCACAACCCTCCCACTTGACAGAGAAACGACCTTTCTCACAATTTGGTCAACAGGCAACTTGTACCCCCCCCCCCGCGCAAACCGGCCTCTGGCATGAAACGCCCATGGTTGCCGCAAGCAACAACGAGCGGCCAGCGAGGTCCCGACCCGTCGCGCCGACGACGGCGCACCAACAAGGGGTTCGGGCCGGGTATGTGGGGAACGAAATCGCCCTCAGACGGTTGGTTTGAGCAGCCAGGCCGGGTGCGGCGAGAGGAATGGAGCAACGGTGTTCATCGAAGCGATCACGCTGGGCAAGCTGACGAACCTGCTGGGATTCCTGATTCCCCTGATCTTCTCCTTCTCGATCGCCCGCATCTATCGGGAACCCTTCTTCCAGAGCTGGACCTGGAGCTACGCGGTCTTCCTGCTGATCTTCGTGCTGCTCGTCTCCAGCGTCGGCAGTTCGCACCATCTGGTGGTCTTGATCCCACTGGTTGGCCTGTACCAGCTGGGCGCCTTCCTGGTCTTTCGCTGCGCCAGTGAGGTGGCCTCCGAAGACCCCCTGCATGGCCCCGGCTGGAAAGGCCACGCGTTCTGCCTGGTGCTGGGGCTCGTCCTGGCCGTCACCACCCGCAGGCTTGAAATGGCGCTGATTCCAGGCGTCCTGGCGATGGTCTGGAACCACTGGGCGCTGGGCCTGGCCCTGTGGCGCCTGCCGAGCACCCACCAGCAGCAATCCAACAAGGTGCTGGGCCTGCTGGTGGGCAGCATTGGCGCCCTGACCCTGTTGTTTCCAGTCATCGGGGGAACGGCCTGGGCCTGGGTGGGCTATTTCTCCTCCGGGGTGTTGCACCTGCTGGTGGGCATCTGGATGGTGATCTTTCTGCTGCGCAACGTCCAGCGGGAGCTGGAGAGAAAAAACGCGGAGCTGCGCGCGCTCGATGAGATGAAGAGCGAATTTCTGCACACCGTCAGCCACGAGCTGCGCACGCCGCTGACGGCCATCTTGACGGGCATCTTCTTGCTGCGGAACCATCCGCAGCTCGCCTCAGAGCCTCGCAGCACGCGGGTGCTCGACGATGTGGCCAGCAGCGCGGAACGGTTGCGTCAGATGGTCTCGGACCTGTTGACCTACGCCAAGCTGGAATCGGGTCTGCCGCCGCTGGCCGCCCACGCGCGCAGGGACCTGCGCGAGACGGTCCAGAGCGTGATCCGGGAACACGGGGGCATGTTCGAGGCCAAATCCGTGACCCTGCAGGTGGAGGCCGAGGAGGCCATCCCTCTGGTGGGGGACCACGCCCGCCTGCGCCAGATGGTCTCCAACCTGGTGACCAATGCGCTCAAGTTCACCCCGCCTGGAGGCCACGTGACGGTCCGGCTGACGCCAGGGGCCGGCGTGGCCCAACTGGACGTGGCCGACACGGGCATCGGCATCGCGGCCGAGCACCACGTCCCCATCTTCGAACGTTTTTATCAGGTCGAGGGGACCTTGGGGCGGCGCTTTGGCGGGGTGGGCCTGGGGTTGTCGATCTGTCGGGCCATCGTGGAGGCCCACGGGGGCCGCATCTGGGTGGAGAGTCAGCCAGACCAGGGCGCCTGCTTCCGGGTGGAATTGCCGTTGGGCCAGCTCGATGCGCCGACGCCCCCGCTGGCGACGGAGCCCCTCACGGCCTGAATCAGGCGGGCAGCTTCGGTGGCAAGCGAAAAACCCGCCATCCGCCCAAAGCGTGCCTTCTGCAGCGCTTCCCCCCTCCCGCGTGTCGCAATCCAGCCCGGCCACGCGCCGGGTCAGGTCAGGCGCCAGTCGATCGGCGCCTGACCACGCGCCACCAGCCAGCGATTGATCGCGGAGAAGTGGCGGCAGCCGAAAAAACCGTTGGTGGCCGACAGGGGCGACGGATGGGCCGCCTTCAAGACCAGGTGCCGCGTGGCGTCGACCAACCGTCCTTTCTGCTGGGCGTGACGCCCCCACAGGACGAACACCAGGCCCTCGCGTCGGACGTTCAACTCCCGGATGATCGCGTCGGTGAAGGTTTCCCAACCTTGACCGTGATGCGAGGCCGCCTGGTGGGCCCGCACCGTCAGGGTGGCGTTGAGCAGCAACACGCCCTGCGCCGCCCAGGCGCCCAGATGCCCGTGTCCCGGGTTCGCCAGCCCCAGGTCGGCCTGCAGTTCCTTGAAAATGTTCTGCAGCGAGGGCGGAATCGCCACGCCGCGCGGCACCGAAAAACACATCCCCTCGGCCTGACCAGGGCCATGGTAAGGGTCTTGGCCCAGCAACACCACCCGCACCGCCTCGAACGGGGTGCGATCGAGGGCGTTGAAGATCAGCCGCCCCGGCGGATAGAACGTTCTCCCAGCAGCCCGTTCGGCCAACAGAAAGGCTTTCAGCGCGCGAAAGTAGGGCTGCTGGAATTCGGCGGCCAGCACCCGCTTCCAGCTCTCATCCAGACGAGGTTCGACGGGTGGTAAGGCGGGTTCCGTCATCGAGGCACCTGTGGCTTGCGCACGGGGGAAGGCAGTTCCGGCTGCCCCCTCCCTGCAGGTTGTACCCTCCGGCATCCAGCTGGAACCCCGCCAGCCTGGCGCGTGGTACGATCATGGGCGTTTGTTCCGATGGAGGCCCATGCCCGTGAACCTGCCCTTCAATTTGCCCAATCTGCCCCAAATGCCCGAACTGCCGCAGCTGGTCGACTACCGACTGGGCGAGCAAAGCCTGCAGATCGTGGCGCTGAACGGCATGCTGGTACTGCGAGAGATTCCCTACGGCAGCATGCGTCAGGTCAAACGGGGTTACGAGCTGTGGAGCGAACTGCACGCGAACCACGTCGACCTGCTCGGCAAGGCCGTCAGCATCGAACTCGATCGCGCCCTGCTGCCCTGGCTGGTGGTCACCCCGGCGGACCCCGCCGCCTTCATGCTGGAACTGTCGCGCCGCATTGCGGGCGCCAAGAAGGCCTGACATGCTCAAGCACCTCGTCCTGTTCCAGATTGAAGGCCAGACCGAAGCCCAGGAGACGGCCATGATCGCGGCCTTCGAAGGTCTGGTCGACACGATTCCGGAGCTGCACAGCCTGCGTATGGGCCGGAACGTGTCGCCGCGTGACACCACCTACTCGCACGCGCTCGTGTCCGAACACGACGATCTCGACGGCTGCCTGGCCTACGTCAATCACCCGGCTCATCAGGCGGCGATCGCCGCGCACCTGGCCCCCTACATGAAGGCCCGGGCGATCGTCGACTTCACGACCCCGGCCTGACCCCCGCCGGCTGCCCGCTCGGGGCGCCCGCCTCCTCCACCGGGGCGCTCCGCAACGCACGCTGCGCTTGCCAGAGCGAGCGGAAGCGCTCGCGCTGCGCGAACAGGTGCGCCGCGTGCGTGCGACAGTCCTCCAGCACCGCCGCATCTTCGGCCGCTTCGGCTCCCCACCAGCGGGCCGGCTGGTCGGGTTCCGTGATGAGGGCCCCAGGCGCCGTCGCCACCGCCACGTAGACGAAGTCGAGATGGCGATGGTCTCCCAGGTCCTCGACCTGCACCAGCCAGGGGCTGGCCATGCGCCAGGCGCGCGGACTCCCGTGGCGAGGCAAGTCGGGGGTCATATCAAGCAATTCGACCTGCTGGCCGGTCTCCTCGAAGACCTCCCGCACGGCCCCCTCTTCCGGCGTTTCCCCCGCATCGACGTGGCCGCCCGGCGGCAACCAGCGGCCCGCCAGCGGGGGCTTGCGGTGGCGCACGAACAGCAACTGCGTGAAGTCGGGGTCAAAGACGTAGACCGCGGTGGCTTCGTGAATGTCCAAGGGGGGACCTCCTCGCGGGAGCAGACGGCAGGGCCGCGCGCGGTTCGCGATCCCCCGCACGTCGGCAGCCGCCATGGTACTGCGCCGGCCTCCTTTCGACGAGCGTCCGCGACGTGAGGTGGCGAATGCCCGCGGGGCAGTGCCTGGCCATCGCCTCGCAGCGGGGCTGGAGGCGGCTCGGCGCGGTCTTGCCGGGTCAGCCTGGCTGACACGCGAGCCGACGGCGGGCAGCCCCCTGTGCTATGATCCCCCGGTCCTTACGCCAGGAGACTGCTGCGCCATGGAAGCCGCCCCCAAGACCAAATCCGAAGGCCTCGCCGCGCTCAAGCGCCACGCCCTGGATGAAGCCATTCCCATTTTTCTGGAACTGATCCGGTCGGGCGAGGCAGACGCTGACGTGATGGCCGCCTTGGGTGAAGCCTATCGCCAGAAAGGGCGGCCGCAGGAAGCGATCGACGCCCTGCAAAAGGCGCTGGAACTGGAACCCAAACGATTCGACGCGACCCTCTCGCTCGGTCGGGTGGTGGGGCGCTGGGGACGTGCCGAGGAGGCGGTCGGCATTCTCACGCGTGCCGCTGAGTTGAACCCCGCCTCACCGCGCCCGTTCATCGAGATGGGGCTGATTCTGCAGGGGCGTGGCGAGTACCCACAGGCCATCGAGAAGCTGGTTCTGGCCCGCAAGCTGGACGCCCAGGATGAGGGTGCCATGTCGCTGCTCGGCCGGCTTTACACCCGGGTGGGCCGGAAGGCCGATGCGCGGACCCTCTTCGAACAAGCGCACCAACGCTTTCCCGAAAACCCGGAACACCTGCTGGACCTGGCGGAATTGAATCTGGAGGCGGGAGATGCTGATCTGGCGCGCCGTCAGCTGGACCAGGCCCTGGCGCTCGAACCGACCTTTGCGCGCAGCCATTACCACCTGGGCCGCTGGTATCTCGCCGCCAAGGAGGTCGAAAAGGCGTTTCAGGCCTTTCAAGAGAGCACCCGGCTCGATCCGCAAGCCGCCGACACCTGTCTCGGCATGGCCGAGGTGTACGAACGCCTGGAACGCTGGGACGCGGCCCTGACGGAGTACAAGAAGGCGCTGGAACTGCAGCCCAGCCATTTCCTCGCTTGCGACAAGATGGGGCTGGTTCACCTGCGGCGCGGCAAGGTGGACATGGCCCTGGCGGCCTTCCTGAACGCCGTGCGCATCAATCCCAAGTATGCCGACGGCTTCATTCACCTGGGGCGGGCCCACGAAGCCCAGGGCAAGGTAGAAGATGCCATCACCGCCTACGAGAAGGCCTTGCTGCTGGATCCCCAGCAGGCCACCTGCTACGTGAACCTGGGGCCGCTCTACCTCCAGAAGGGGGACGCGGAGAAGGCGCTGGCCTATCTCCAGCGGGCGCTGCCGATTGCGCCGCAAGACGCCCGTATTCCCGCCGGTTTGGCCCAGGTGGCGCTGGCCCGGGGAGACAACCAGGGCGCGCGCGAAGCCATCGAGAAGGCGCTCGACCTGGACCAGGTCGGCGCTGATATTCAGCGCGTGCTCGGCCAGGTGCTGGATGCCGAGGGCCGCCATCGCCAGGCCGCCGACGCTTACGAGCGCGCGCTCGAAGTTCATCCGGATGACGCGTCGCTGCTCGATGCCTGGTCGCTGGCCCTGAGTCGGGCCGGCCGTCATCAGGAAGCGCTGGAGGCGAGCGACAAGGCCCTCGCAATCAAGCCCCAAGACGCTGACCTGCACTACCACGCCGGACTGATTCTGGCCGCCCGGGGCGATGTGCAACCCGCGCTGGAGTCGATGGACAAGGCGCTGGAACTGAATCCCCAGCACTGGACCTGTCAGTTCGACCTGGCCAAGTTGCTGGAGCAAGCCGGACGTCTGGAACCCGCGCTCCGTTGCTACGACGAGATCCTCGAAGCGTTGGATCAGGGGCGCCTCGCGGCCAGCCCGCTGACCGAGGAAGCCCTGACCCGCTATCGACAGATTCGCGAGGCCCTGGAGGCCTCTCGCAAAGGGGGGGGACTGGCACGTCTCTTCGGAGGCCTGTTCGGCAAGAAATAACCCCCGCCGTGTCGCGATGCGAGCAGCGTTCCGCGCCTGATGGGCGCGAACGGGGTGTGGTATACTGAGGCGTCTTACCGGGTCTTCACGGCCTGCACGCTCTACAGGAACGCTTCTCCTTGTCTCCAAAACCCTTCACCGACTTCGAGCTACACCCCGACCTACTCGAGGGGCTCGGAAAAATGGGGTACACCCACGCCACGGCGGTGCAGGACGAAGCCATTCCGCATGTGCAATCGGGCAAAGACCTGATGGTGCAGGCGCGCACCGGCACGGGCAAGACCCTCGGGTTTGGCCTGCCCACCCTTCAGCGGATCGATCCGACCAACCCGGACACCCAGGTGCTGGTGATCTGCCCGACGCGTGAGCTGGCCCTGCAGGTCTCTGACGAACTCGCACGCGTGGCCGAAAAGATGCAGATCATCGTGGCGGCGGTGTTCGGCGGCGTGAAGATCGAGACCCAGATCGACAAGATGCAATGGGCCCCGGTGGTGGTTGGCACCCCGGGCCGGCTGCGCGACCACATCGAACGCGGCTACCTGCACCTCGACACCTGCAAGGTGGTGGTGCTCGACGAAGCGGACGAGATGCTCGATATGGGTTTCAAGGACGACCTGGAATACATCCTCGATCGCGTGCCCGCCGCGCATCGACAGACGCTGCTCTTCAGCGCCACGTTCCCCCCCGAAATCGTCAAGATTGCGCACAAGTACATGCGCAACCCGGAGAAAATCGAAGTGAGTTCTGGCTTTACCCCTGCCGTGGGCTTGACCCACAAATTCGCGCGCGTCCCCAAAGACAAGAAAATCCAGGCGATGGGCACACTGCTGCGCAACCCGGATGTGGCATCCGCCATCATTTTCTGCGAGACCAAGGTGGAAGCCGCCTGGGTGCATCAGCGTCTGAAGCGGGAAGGCATCACGATCGGCATCCTGACGGGCGACATCCCCCAGGAGAAGCGCCTGACCACGCTGCAGCAATTCCGGGACGGCGAGCTGAACGTGCTGGTGGCCACCGACGTGGCGGCGCGCGGGCTGGACATTCCCGCCGTCTCGCACGTCTTCCACTTCACCGTTCCCCGCGACACGGCCACCTACATCCACCGCAGCGGCCGGACGGCGCGCGCCGGGAAGTCGGGAATTGCCTTCACGCTGGTCACGCAGGAAGAGGAGCGCGACTTCCAGAACATCATGCGCGACCTCAAGCAAACCCAAGGGGGCGGTCAGGCCCAAGCCCCTCGGCAGCCTCACGCCGCGGCCCCCGCGCCAGCAGGCCCGAGACAGCCCGCTGCGCCGGCGGCTCAAGCGGGTCAACCGAACGGAAGGCCTGGTCAACCGTCCGGACAGGCACCTGGTCGCTTCGACGGCCGTGGCGCCCGTTTGACCCCGGAGCAGGCCGGCGTGGCCTCGCAGATTTTCCAGGCCATCTCGTCGGAAGCCGCGAATACCGAGCCCTATCGGGGCCTGGTGGACGCCTTGATGTCGCGTGGCGACTCGCGGCGCATCCTGGCGGCCCTGCTGTCGCAGACGCCGCAAGCCGAGGCGTGGCTCGATGTGGCGCCTCAGGCACCGGATCAGCCCCAAGCCGAAGACCGGGGTGAGGGTCAGGACCAGGGCCGCCGAGAGGGCCGTCGCCGCCGCCGCGGCGGACGGGGCCGCGGCGGTCGCCAAGGCGGCCAAGGTGAGATGAATGGTGCCGGCTTCCCGGCGGCCGCTGAGCCGGCTGCCGCCCCGGCACCGGTGGCCGCGCCCGCGCGTCCAGCGCCCGTCGAAGCGGGTGAGGCAGCGCCCAAGCCGGTCCGGCAGCGGTCGGTGCGCAAGGCCAGCGCGGAACCGGAAGCCGCCCCCGTGGTGATGGCTGTTCCGACCGAAGCGGTGGAAGCGCCCAAGAAGCGTCGCACCACCAAGCGGACGGAAGCGGCGGAAGCGCCCGCTGCCGAGGTGACGGAAGCGCCCAAGAAGACCCGGACCACCCGCGCCAAGGCGGTGGCCGAACCTGTCGTGGAGGAAAAGGCCCCCGTCAAGCGCGCGACCCGGGCCAAGAAAACCACTGAAGCAGCGACGGTCTGAGCCGGCGTGCCCTGAGGACCCGCTGCCCGCGGGTCCTTTTTGATGTTCAGGAATCCCCCCTGCCCCCATGTCCAACCAGCGCCACCTGCATCGTCTGATCGGTCTTGTCAGTTCGCCGCTGATCCTGCTGGCCGCCTGCACCACCCTGGGCCTCAACCACAAGGATTGGTTGCAGGGGCGCCTGGCGCCGCCGCTCCCGGCCACGACGCCGCATCAGCGTTACATTCTGAGCAGCACCGTCAACCCGGCCAACGCCCGCCAGCTTTTTGTCGGGACGAACGATGGGCTGTTCGTGAGCCCGGATGGGGGCAAACACTGGGAAAACCTGCCGATGCCCGTCAAGGCCGTGCAGGTCTCGAGCCTGCTGTTCACCACACGTCCGACCCGAACGCTGTGGGTGGTCTTGCGGGATCGCGGCGTCTGGCGCTCCGTCGACGATGGCGCCCACTGGGCCCCCGTGCCACTGCCGGCCGGTCAGCCCGCAGTGGCCAGCCTGGCCCTCAACGCGGACGGCGGCATGGTCCTTGTGAGCGCGCGAGGAACCTGGGTTCAAGCGAGGCCCGGTGGCCCCTTCATGACCCACCGAGCCCACGAGAATCCGGAGGACCGCGAGGGGAAACGGCGCCTCCAGCTGTTCTATGACCTCCACGACGGTCAGTACTGGCGGGATTTTGGCGTGCCGATCACGGATGGCGTGGCGATCGCCCTGATCGCCCTGGTCGCGACCGGCTACGGACTGGCCTTGCAAGCGGCCTGGCGCAAGCGCCAGCGACGAATTCGCGGACGCTGGCGGGGCAAGCTGGCCCTGAAGGCCGAGTCAGCGCCCACGCGAGGCGGCTGACGGCACCCGTGGCGCCAGAAACGCCCGGGGCACTCCCGGGGAACCGACCGGTCAGCCTGATTGGACCCGATGAGCCAACTCAGAACGTGGTTCCGAGCCCCCAGTTGACCTGAAAATCGCCGCGCAGAGAAGCCCCACGGGTGATGCCCTGGGCGAAGCCCAACCGCAGATCCACCGGCACACCTTGAAATGCGGCGGTGCGCGCCCGCAATTCTGCGCCGGTGCCGCTCAGGGTGTCATTCAAGGTCGGGAGGTCGAGACTCGTGGAATCGACGCCCCAGAAGGCTCCCCCATCCAGGAACGCCACCCCATACAGCTGGTTGATGAACAAGGGGAATTCGCCCCAGCCCCGCATGACCTCCATGATCGGCCAGCGATACTCCAACCCCGCCGACACCACCCGATTGCCCACGGCAAAATTGTGGCCGCGCAGCAGAATCATCCGGTTGGAATAATCCGTCGCGGAAGTCAGGTCCCAGCGGTTCAGCGTCGACAGTGGCTGATAGCCGAACGGGGCGCGCCAGGCTGCCATGTAAAAGTCGCCATTGCGGTTGTAGACCAAGCCCCCCGTGGTCCGCAGCGCCAGCGAATGCTTCTGCGGCAAAGGCACATAGAACCGGTGGTCTGCCCACAAGCGCGTGAAGGTTCGCTCCACGGGCATCCCGGCCACCGGGATGCCTTGCTCGGCCCCCAGCGTGGTCAGCTGTCCCTCTGAAGGACCGTAATCGTAGGGCCAGCGTACACTCTGGGCCCGCTGCCACTGGACGAAAGCGCTGTGGTAGCTTCCCGGGTTATCCGCCGTCCAGACGGCCGGCAGATCGCCATTCATCACGGGCGTCAGCCGCTGATCGGCCGGGAACTTGTCCGCGTACTTGTCGGGAACCGCCGTATCCTCGATTTCCAGCGCATAGTCTTCCACCCGCTCGGTGCGCAGACCGAAGGTCCAGTTGTCCCCGGTGATGGGTGGGGGTTCGAACAGGGGGTAGCGCAATCCGGGCCATTGCATGGAGAGGGTGGCCGACTTGTTCCACTGCCAGCGGTTGGCCCAGACGATATCCTCTGGGACTTCCTTGTCCGGAAACAATGGCTGACGCCCCAGGCCCGCATATTCAATGGCAAACAGTGACCACGGCAAGGCACCCGCGGAGTTGCCGTAGTTGAAGCCGTAATTCAACCGTCCGCTGTTGAGACCATATCCCCCGATCAGCACCAAGCTTTGCTGCCGCAGCAAGTCCTGCCAGTAAGTGTAGAGCGTGACATTGCGGCCCTGTTCGTCCTGCGAAAACAGCGGGAACCAGGTACTCGGCCCCATGGTCGTGAGCGGATTGTAGGGCGAGATGCCCCGGATGGTGGCGGGGGGCAGGCTCGGCAGTTCCGGCACGGGACCGGCCGAGCGCACCGCCACACCGTGCGGGGCGGGTGCCGCCTCGAAGGGGATCAGGGCGATGTCATAGCCGCGGCCCGAATAGGTGGCGAAGGCAATCTGCTTGCCATCCGGCGAAACAACCGGGTCAAAGGCCCCCCCGGGCACATCCGTGAGGGCCCGCAGGCGTCGGGTCGCCAGGTCGAAGACGTGCACGTTGAACACCCCATCGGTGCGATCCGAGACGAACACCAAGCCCCGTCCATCAGGCGTCCAGGTCGGATAAAAATCGAGCGCGAGGTCGCGCCAGAGCGGCTTCATGTCGCCTTTTTCCGCGTCGACCAACCAGAGGTCACGGGTGCCGGCATGCCAGACGGCCACGGCCAGACGCTTGCCATCCGGCGACCAGACCGGATTGCCGAACTGGTAAGCATTCTGGTCGAACAGCCATTCTCGCAGGTGACGACCGGAGGCGGCGTCGTAAATGGCCAGACCGGTTTTCCCCCCACCGTTGGGAACGCCCACGAGGCGCTTGCCATCAGGCGACACCATCGGCGCGAACAGCCGCGCATTCTTGGTGAGCTGTTTTTTCTTCTTGGTTTTGCGGTCCAGCACGAAGATGTCTCGGTAGCTGGTCAGACCGCGGGGAGACTCGGAGGTGTCGGCTTCGTAGTAAACCAGATCTGGATTTTCCGCGACCGACACGGCCGAGCGGGTGCTCTTGGACATCACCACTTCGCGCGGCGAACCATCCAGCTTGTCGGCGTAGATCTTGGCGGACTGGTTACGAGCGGCCTCCGTGTACCAGAGCGTTCCATCGGGCAACCAGAGTGGATGGCGATGGTGACGGCCGGTGTCGGTCACCAGTTTGGGCACCGGAAAGCGCGCCAGCGTCTCCCGCTTGTCCGCGCGCGCTTTCCAGACCAGCCGCTCGGCCTCGTAGCGCGCCCCCAGGGTTCGGACCATATCGGCCCAGATCTGCTGCGCCGTCTCCCCGGTGGCCCGCCACACGGCATTGTCGAAGCCCAGGTAGGGAAACACCCCGTACTGCCGGAGAATCTCGGCGGGCGCCTTTTCCCCGTGGCGCGCCACCAGGTGGGCGATGAAGGCGCTGCCCCAGGTGTATTCATAGCCGCCCATCGGCCATTCGAGCATATATCGCCCGAACACCTGATCGTAAGCGGGAACCTTGCCCTCCCAGAAGGCCATGCGACGCGTCATCTCGAAATCGCCCTCGAGGCCGCGTCCGCCGCCGGTGAACTTGCTCTCGGTATACACCGCCAACCCTTCCGTGAAGTAGGAAGGCACGTTGGTGAGCAGGTCCGGCAGTTGCAGCGTCACCTCGATCGGCAGGGTCGGCAACTGGCTGAAGATGAAGCCACCGGCTGCGGAGTTGATCTGATTGACCAGCCAGGGCGTGTGTTCAAATTGCAGGATGTGGGTGTATTCGTGAATGAAGAGCAGACGCAACCACTGGTCATAACGCCCGATCGGCATCCCCTCATCCGGATTCGGCGGCGTCATCCAGAGCCAGACCGCCCGGTGCGGGCTGTTGTGCGCGAGGCTGTTCAGTTCGTCAAAGACATCCGAGATCACCACCTCCGTCACGTCCGGAGGCTCCACTTGCATCATGGGAACCAGCAGGCGGTGGGCGTCTTCGGCAATGGCAGCCACCTCGCGGGCCTTGTGGGCCAGCTCCGGCGTGTGATAGATGCGGAAGTGAGGCGTCTGCAGGGTCGTCCAGCTGCTGCCCGGCTCGAACAACGCGGTCTGAGCCCGGGCGGGAGCCGCGAAAGGGCCTCCCAGGGCCAGGGTCAGGGCCAGAGTGGATAACGCAAAACGGAACCGATGCAAAGAGACCTCTGCCAAAGGGAGGGGCCGAGCCCCCCTGGGCTCGTACCCTCCTGCGGCCTCACACTAACGGGGCTTGCGGCCCCCTGTCAACGCGGCTCGATGATGAAACGAATGGCCGTGCGCTCCTCGCCATTCACCTCGATGTCCAGAAAGGCAGGAATCGTGACCAGGTTCAGGCCAGATGGAGCCACGTAGCCGCGGGCGATACCGATCGCCTTGACCGTCTGATTGACCGCCCCCGCCCCGATGGCCTGCACCTCGCAGTGACCCGTTTCGCGGATCACGCCGGCGATCGCCCCGGCCACCGAGGCCGGGTTGGAATTGGAACAGACGCGTAACAGGGGAACCCGCTTGGGGGGAGCTTGCTTCGATAACACCAGGCGACCCTCCTCGTGTCAGACGGCAGCGTCACATCCGAGAACTCCGCTGACATCCGCGATGGTACGCCCGCCACGCCGTCGGGCGAAGGCCAGATCAGACAAGGTTTGCCCCAGGCCTTCGTGCCAGATGCCAGGGAGGCATTGGACTTGGCGTGCAAGCAGGCAGCTCAGGCTGGGGGGGGGCAACCGGAACGCCCACCACGTCCAGGAGCAGCGCGCAGGGAGCCGCCAGCGCGAGGGAAGCTCGCGCTGGCGCAGGCCGTCAACGTGAGGGAACGGTCGCACTGGCGCAGGCCGCCAGCGCCGCCACGAAGGCCTCGAGGGCCGCGGGGGTGTTGACCTCCGTGACCGCCACCAGGAAATCCCGCTCACGGTCGGGGAACCAGCGTTCGAGTGCCACGCCGCCCAGAATCCCCTGAGCTTCCAGGGCTTCAAGCAAGGCGGCCGCAGGAACGGGCGCCCGCACCACGAACTCATGCAAGAAGGGCCCCGCATGGGCCAGCTGGTAACCCGGCAAAGCCGCGATGCGACGGGCCAGGTCGTGGGCGCGTGCCGCAGAGGTTTCCGCCACCTGGCGCAACCCCTCGGCCCCGGCCAGCGACAGGTAGACGGTCACGGCCAGCGCGCAAAGGGCCTGGTTGGTGCAGATGTTGCTGGTGGCCTTTTCGCGGCGGATGTGTTGCTCGCGCGTCTGCAAGGTCAGCGTGTAGGCGCGGTCTCCGCGCGAGTCGACGGTGGCCCCGACGATGCGACCGGGCAGCTGGCGGAAATGCTCGCTCCGGCAGGCCATGAAGCCCACGTGAGGCCCCCCGAACTGGGGCAGATTGCCGACAGACTGACCATCGCCGACCACGATATCGGCGCCGTAGTCCCCTGGCGGGGTCAGCACGGCCAGCGAGACGGGGTCCACCACCGCCACCAGCAAGGCCCCCACCGCGTGCGCCGCCTCGGCGAGGGCTGGCATCGCCTCCACCAGTCCGAGGAAGTTGGGCGTCTGAACGACCAGGCAGGCCGTTTCACTGGACAGCAGCGAGGGCAATGACTCCGGGTCCAGCAGGCCATCCGAGGTCGCGGCCAGGCGGACCGTCGGCTCCGGCCCCCGCGCGTAGGTGCGCAGCACTTCCACGTATTCCGGATGCACGGTGTCGGCCACGACGACGTCTCGACGACCGGTGATCCGCATGGCCATGAACGCGGCTTCCGCCACGGCGGTCGATGCGTCGTACAGGCTGGCGTTTGACACGTCCATGCCCGTCAGGGCGCAGATCAGACTCTGGTACTCATAGGTGTACTGCAGCGTCCCCTGGCTGACCTCAGGCTGGTAGGGCGTATACGCCGTGTAGAACTCGGCACGCGAGACCAGGGCGTCGACCGCTGCCGGCACGAAGCGCTGATACACGCCGGCACCAAGGAAGGTGCGGCCATCCGGAACCCGGTTCCGTGCGGCCAGGTCGCGCATCGCGGCCTGAACTTCAAATTCGCTGAGTCCCTCCGGTAGGCGCAGTTCAGGCAAACGCAACCTGGCCGGCACGTGGGCGACCATGGCTTCAAAGGAAGGAAAGCCGACCTCCGCCAGCATTTCGCGACGGTCGTCGGCAGACAGGGGAAGATAAGGGTTCATCACAATCCTCCGAGGTAGGCCTCATAGGCGGCCGCATCCATCAGGCCGTCCCCAGCCTCCGGACGCGTGCCCTTCATCCGGATGATCCACCCCTGCCCGTAAGGATCTTCACTGACCAGCCCGGGCTCCTGATTCAGGGCCTCGTTGACGGCCACCACTTCACCCGCCATCGGAGCATACAGGTCCGAGACGGCCTTGACCGACTCGACCACGCCGAACGACTCCCCGCGTGCCAGCTGCTTCCCAACCGGGGGCAACTCGACGAAGACGACGTCCCCGAGCTGTTCAGCGGCGTACTTGGAGATGCCGATGGTGGCCCCTTCCGCATCGGGAACCAGGTACTCGTGGGAGGAAACGAAGGCAATCTGCGCGGGCAAGGTCATGACTCAAGCTCCATCTCTCGTGGTGGCGGGGCGACGATAGAACGGCAAACGCACCAGCGTGGCGGCATGTTGCTGCCCGCGAATCTCGACGGTCAAGGGGCTGTCGATGGCGGAGGCCGCCACGAGCGCCGTCGCGATGGGTTGTTGCAGCGTGGGCGAGAGCGTGCCGGAGAGGACCTCACCGACCGGCTGGCCCGCGGCGAAAACGGCGTAACCTTGCCGGGCGATCGCCCGGCCTTCCAACACCAGACCCACCACGCGAGCCGACATGCTCCCGGCGCGCTGGGCGGTCAGGGCCTCACGCCCGAGGAAATCCCCTTTATCCAGCTTCACGCTCCAGGTGAGGCCGGCCATCACCGGGCTGATCTGGTCCGTCAGCTCGTGGCCGTAAAGGGGCAAGCCCGCCTCGAGACGCAACGTGTCCCGGGCCCCCAGACCGGCCGGCTTCAGGCCGTGCTCGGCGCCGGCTGCCAGCAACGCGCGCCACAGCGCGGGGGCGTCCGCCGGCGCGCAGAAAATTTCGAAGCCATCCTCGCCCGTGTACCCCGTGCGGGCCACGGTGCAGGCCAGACCAGCGACTAGACCATCCTGCCAGCGGAACGCCCCTTGCGAGGACAGAGGTGTGGGCAGCACCGCAATGGGCGCCAAAATCTGCTCGGCGCACGGCCCTTGCAAAGCCAACATGGCGGTATCATCGGACACATCCGTGAGCTCCACGTCGCCGGACAGGTGGCCCTTCAGCCAAGCCCAATCCTTGGCGATGTTGGAAGCATTCACCACCAGCAAGAAGCCATCCGGGCGCCGGTAGACCAGCAAGTCATCCACGGTACCCCCATCCGGACGGGTGAATTGAGTGTAGAGGGCCTGGTCCGCCGCCAAACGGGCCACATCATTGGCGACGACCCGTTGCACAAAGGCCTCCGCCCCAACGCCCCGCACCTGGAACTCCCCCATATGAGAGACATCGAACAGGCCTGCGGCCTGTCGAACCGCGTGGTGCTCATCCAGGATGCCGCTGTACTGGACCGGCATCTCCCATCCCGCGAAGGGAACCATTCTGGCTCCGAGCGAGCAGTGCTCCTGATGGAGGGGCGTACGCGACAGGGTCGCGGGCGTGGAAAGTTCGGTCATGGCCGGCTGGCAGTCCCTTCTGGCGTGCTCAATGTATCACGCGGCCAGAATGAGGGTCAAGGCAAGAAACGGCGTCATTTCGTGCTCCCAGGGCAACCAGGCAACGCCCGGGGCCGCTGCACGTGCCCCGACCAAGGGCCCTGGGCAGTCGGACGGCTGCGCAGCAAGCGTTCAGCAGGATTGCAGGCCGCAGGGAGCGGGTAAGAGGAAGACGGGGGGCGCATGTGAGGCCCTGAGGGAGCGCCGAAGATGGCGGTGTTCGACAAACTGAGATCCTGGTTTGGCCGGATGCAGCCCATCCGACCCGGCGCCGAGCTGGACGATCGCCGGGATGCCTTCCGGTCAGCCGTGGCGCTGGCCCGCCAGCGGGAACTGGCAGCCCGGCCCCTGTTTGATCAGTTGCAGTTTGCCTTGCGAACGGCCGAAAGTCCGGTGCCGATCGACCGCGCCACCATTCCTTTGGACCTCGCGTTGGGGCCCAGTCGCATCAAAGAAATGGCCGCCCAGATCAAGCTGTCCGTGTATCTGAAATTCAACATCACGGCGCTGCTCGACCATTATCGCGACAACCAACAGGAACTGAAGAAGGCCGAGCGGGCCGCCGAATTGCTGGAAAAGAACAGCGAAATTCAGGTGCAGGCCGAGGCGCTGGAAATCATCCACGGACTTTACCGCAACCTGCTCGCCAGTCGGGAGATGTTCCGTGATTACCCGCTGTTCTACGACATGTTCGCGACCTTGCCGTTCGAGCCAGCCGACGAAGCGGAGCCCGCGCGCGGAGGCGCTCGCTCGACGGTTCCGGAGGACTTGAATCATCTGCTCTCGGATGAAGCCCCGACCGGAGTCGGGGGCGAATTTCTCCAGGGAGAAGACGAAGAGGACCTGCTGCATCCCGAGGCCATGCTCACGACCTTGAGCGTGACCTCGGTCGAACTGGACCTGGGCATGGACCTCATCAATTTGGTCGATCCCGCCCTTGGTGGCGACATGATGTCTCGCATCGGTCCGATGCGCGCGGACATTGCCCAGGACCTGGGGTTCATCTGTCCTGGGGTACGCATCAGTGACAACGTGGAGTTGCGTCCCAACGCCTACGTGATTCGCGTCCGGGGCCACGCGGTGGCCGAAGGGGAGCTGGTGCTGGGCTATCACCTGGCCGTCGAGAGTCCCCACGCGGATGCCATGCCGCCTCAAATTGCCGGTTTCGCCACCCGCGACCCGGTCACGCGCAGGCCAGCCATCTGGGTGCCACGCGCCGCTGGCACCCGCCTGCGTAACCTGGGCTACACCGTGCTGGAATGCAATGAATTGCTGGCCCGACACCTGGAGGCCACCATTCGCCGCCACGCCCACGAAATGTTCGCCATGGAAGAGCTGACGGTCATGCTCGACTTTCTGAGGGAACGCCACCCCCAGACCATCGAAGCCGTGCTCGCTGAGAAATTGGAACTGTGCGACTACCACCAGATCTTGAAAAATTTACTGCGGGAGCAGGTCAGCATCCGAGACCAGTTGACCATTCTGGAGACGCTGGCAGTCGCGGCCAAACCAGTTCATCCGTTCTATCTGGCGAACCAGTTCGGTCCCAACCGGGCCACCGTGGAAAACCTCATGCTGATGGAAATGGCGGCGCAGATCCGACCGTTGAACGATCCCCTGGTGCTGACTGAACTGGTCCGCAAGGCACTCTCGCGCCAGCTGTGTGCCGCGGTGGCCAATCCAGACCAGGTGATCGACGTGATCCTCCTCGATGCCTCGGTCGAGGGCGCCCTGCTGGACGGTATCCAGACAGGTACGCTGGGCCAGACCCTGTCCCTGAGTTCCTCGCAGCGGGACTTGTTGACGAGTCGGCTGGTAGTCCAATGTGGCCATCTCGACCAGCCAGTGGTGCTGTGTGACCCTCGCATCCGACCATTCATGCGGGACCTCTGTCAGCGCGAACTTCCCCACCTGACGGTGCTGTCGTTTGCGGAGATTCACCCGCAGTACCAGGCCCAGGGCATCGGGACCGTCAGCCTGATTGGCAGCTAGCGAAAGGGCTCCCGCCTTCTCCGGACGCGCGCCGCCCAGGGGACGAGGAACACGTCTGGGGGCCACTCAGCCCAAGCAGGCCTGAGCCATCACGCGTTGGGGATCATCAAGACCTGGCCGGGATGAATGATGCGCGCGTTGCGAATCCGTTCTCGGTTCATCTGCCAGATGGCCTGCCAGCGGCGGCCGTTACCCAGTTGCGATGAGGCAATCGTGTAGAGGCAATCCCCGGGACGAACGCGATAAGTGGACCGGCCCGAACGCCCGGCCACCGACACCGTCGGCAAGCTCAAGTTTTGCCCCACCCGCAGGAAAGACGGATTGGGAACACTGTCGCGGTTGGCCTGATAAATTTCGTTCCACCGTCCCGCACTGCCGAGGGTTCGCTTGGCAATGCCAGACAGGGTGTCCCCGGGGCGCACCCGATACAGGGCGCCACCGCCCGCTGGTGCCTGCGCCTGATGCTCGGAAAGATGATAGCGCGCCTGAGGCAGGCGGCGGGGAATGACCACATGCGCCGTCTCCGCGTGCCCACCGTGCGCCACGGTACGCGTGGCACGGGGGCGCAACGGCAGCGCGGGGGTGGACATCTGGCGATCGGTGTCGTGGGAGGCCAGGTGAGAAGCGCCCCCGTGGGCGGCAGCCGACTTGCCGGCGTGCCCGCCGTGAGACGCGGCGCTGGCGTGCGCCCCCCCATGCGCCTCAGGCGCGGCATGAGACGTTGGCGCATCGTGACCACCCGGGTGGGCGGCCAATGCCGCATGCCCGGATCCGGCGGCCATTTTGGGGCGGACAGGCAAGCGCACTTCGCGGGTCGCTTTGCCCGCCGCGGCGGCATCGGCAACCGGCTCGTGACCCGACTGATGTCCCCCGGTCGCATCCTTGTGCTCGGCGTGGACCGCTGCGGCGTGCCCGCCGGCCTTGGCCGGAGCGGCATGCGGCGCGGCGTGCCCCCCACCCTTGGACGCGTGAGTCGCGGAGCCGGCACGTCCGCTGTGCGCGGACGCAGAGGGCGCCTTGGCCTCGTGCCCCGGCAGAGAATGGGAGCTGGCGCCGTGCGCGCCAGACTTGTGCGCAGAACCAGCCCCTCCCATCGCGAGGCGCAGTTTGTCTTGCGGCGAGGCCGGTGCGTGAGCCCCGTCAGGCTTGTGGACGCCATGCGCCCCCGCGGCGTGCGGCAATTTGGCGTCGAGTTCGGGTTTCGCAGGCAAATGGGCCTCTGCCCCCTTGGCCCGAGGCCGAACAGGAAGTTTCAGTTCGGGCACACCGGGTTTCGCCGGCGACTTGGGGGCCGTCAGGTGCGGGGCGTGACCCGCCCCGCCGTGCGCCAGTTTGGGGCCTTCCAGCGCCCGGCCCGCTCCGCCTGGCCGCGTCGGGCTCAACGCATCCGAAAGACCCGAACGACCGGCGGACGCGCCCGCAGCCGCGCCACGAGCGCCCCCGGCGCCAGCCGAGGCCAGACCCTTGAGCGGCTTCATGGACACCAGGTTGCGTGCCGACATCTGGGTCCGATCCAGCAGGTACATGTCGTACCCGTCCTTCTCGAAGCTGAGCAAGTCGGTCTCCAGATATCCCTCCGACAGCGTCGCCTGGCCCTGCGTGTCGGTGGTGCCGATCAGACGCTCTTCCATCGTCTTGATCTGAACCCCTGAAACGCCTTGCCCCGTCACGGAGTCGATGACCCGAACCAGCGGCGCATTGGCGACGGCAAACCCCTTGGGGCTGTCCTCGGCCGCGTGGGCAGCCTGAATCAGCGCCGGCGTGCCGGTAAAAAACATCACCAGGGCTGCGGACACCCGACTGGCAAAGGCACTCAGCTGCTGGCGCAGACGACGCGTGCGCCGGCGAAGCGAGTCGACATTGATCATGCCGGGGGGCAGCAGGCCGTCACGCACCTCGTCGCCCAGTTCCCCGAGCTGCTGCAAAATGGCCTGAGACTTGACCGGTACGTCCTCCAGCATCGCCTCGAGCATCAACAACTCGAGCACCAGATCTTCCTCGGGTTGCTCCACCGCCACGCAGTTCGACAGAATGCGCGCGATCTCCCCGAGGTCTGTCACCTTCTCGCCGGAATCATAATCAGGGCGTTCGCCGCGACTTCCAACGAACTCGCGCCGCTGGTTGAGCAGGAAGGCACCGATGGGATCCACTCCCGCAGGAGCGGTCACCTGGGTGCGATTGCGACGCGACGAGTAAGACGGAGAGGCGTTCATGACAGGTTACAAAACCTCGAGCCGGGTGTGCCCCGCGGATAACATAAACATCATATCACTGCGAGCGACGGCTTTGTCGTCGCGCGCCGGAACGCCGCGAGAGGAAACAACTTGGGGACGTTCACATGAAGATGAATACCAGGTCTGAGTAACATAAAACTGTGATCGATGCCGCGAATTTGGTGTGACGAATCAAACGTTTCGGTCACGCCTGTCACATTCCTGAGGCTGGGAGCTCTGTTAAGGTGGGGCCACTTTGCACTGATAGGGGAGGCATTTGACGTTGTCGGCACGCGTCCGCGTTCGCTTTGCGCCGAGTCCAACCGGATACCTGCACGTGGGCGGGGCACGCACCGCCCTGTTCAATTGGTTGTTCGCACGCAAACACGGCGGCACTTTCATCCTGCGGGTCGAGGATACGGACCAGGCTCGTTCCAGCGAGGAGTCCACCGCTGCCATCTTCGAAGGCATGCGCTGGCTCGACCTCCCCTGGGACGAGGGTCCCGGTGCCGCAGAGCCTCACGGTCCCTACTTCCAGACCCAGCGCCTGGACCTGTATCAACGGTACGCCGATCGCCTGATTGCCGCGGGTCAGGCCTACCGCTGCTATCTGTCGGCGGACGAACTCCAAGCCCTGCGTGAGGCCCAGAAAGCCCGGGGAGAGGAACCTCGGTTCGATCGTCAGTGGTCGACCATCGACGAGGCCACCCGCCAACGCTACGAAGCCGAGCAGCGACCGAGCGTGATTCGCTTTCGAGGACCCGAGGCCGGGACGATCGTGGTGCAGGATGCCCTGCGTGGCGAAGTGGTCTTCGATGCCGCCCAGATGGTGGAAGACTACGTGCTGATCAAGTCGGACGGAATCCCCACCTACAATTTCGCGGCGGTGGTCGACGACATCGAGATGGCCATCACGCACGTGATTCGCGGAGACGATCACCTCAGCAACACGCCCAAACAGGTGGCGGTCTATCAGGCTCTGGGCGCTTCCGTGCCTGTCTTCTGCCACCTGCCGATGATTCTCGGCCCTGACCGGGCGAAACTCTCCAAGCGACACGGCACCACCTCCGTGATGAAGTTCGCGGACGATGGCTTCCTGCCCGAAGCGCTGGTGAATTACCTGGTCCGCCTGGGCTGGTCCCACGGAGACCAGGAATACTTCACCCGGGACGAGATGATCGCGGCCTTCAGTCTGGAAGGTCTCAACAAGAGTGCGGCCGTCTTCGACTTCGCCAAACTCGAAGCCATGAACGCCCATTATATCCAGCACACCACCCCCGAACGCCTGCTACCTGACATGATCCGGCGCTGGGAGCAGGCCGGCCTCCCCGTGGCCAGCAAGAGCGAAGCAGAGCGGTGCTCCATCATTCGCAGCCTGCAAGTACGCAGCCGGACGTTGGTTCAGATGCTGGAGGGCAGCCGACCCTTCTTCGACCTGCCCCTCGAATTCGAGGCGGAGGCTGTGGCCAAGCATCTCGACGCCCCGGGGCTTACGGCCTTGAGGTCCCTGCGGGATACGCTCGCCGCGCTGTCCGAGTGGGAAGAGAGCAACCTTGAGGCGGTGGTGAAGGCCTTGGCGGCGGAGCGTGGCATCAAACTGGGCGCCTTGATTCAACCCGCCCGCGTGGCCCTGACGGGCCGGGCGGCCAGCCCCGGTATCTACGAGGTGCTCACCCTGCTGGGCCGAGACCTGTCACTTCGCCGCCTCGACCACGTGATCAGTGGCCAGCCGATGGCCCCCCGGTAGACGGAGCACGCATGGGACCGCAACGCCTCCGGGGCCATTACGATGAATCTCCCAGCAGGACCACACCGCTTGGACGCAAAACCACCCGTCTGAAATCGGAAGGAGCCGGGAGGGGGCCGACCGGGCCGGGCTATCAGACCGGTCAACTCCGGCTACCGCCCTCCCGCCGGCGCAAGGTTTCACGCCTCAAGCGAGCGGTGCGGGCGGGGGTTTTCCTGACCTTCTGCCTGAGCCTCCTGGGAGCCTTGGGATATGCCTCCGCATCGATGCTGATGGATGGCTTCAACACGGAGCGCAAGCGTCAACCGACGGCCGCGGAGATCGCCAAGGGCCTGGTCCCCACCGCTGCGCGACGCGCCATCCTGGTCCTCGGCACCGATCTCAATTACGGCGAGGGCTACAAGACCTCGGCGGGTCCGGTCCGCAGCGACACGATCCTGGTCTTGGGCGTGGGGCCTGCCGGCAAACACCTCGACATCGTCTCGATCCCACGTGACACGCGGGTGCTGGTGCGCGGACGCTGGGACAAGGTCAACGCCGCGTTCCACGTCGGTGGGCCGAAGCTGGCTTCCGACGTCGTGTCGAAATTGCTTGGCATTCCCATCCAGCACTGGGCCCAGGTCAACACCACCGGCCTGGAAAAACTGGTGGATGTCGTGGGTGGCGTCAAACTCTACATCGATCGCGACATGCACTACGTGGATCGGACGGCCGGCTTGCGGATCGACTTTCAGCGGGGCTGGCATCGGCTGAATGGCGCAGATGCGCACCGTTACGTTCGCTTCCGCCACGATGGGCTGGGCGACATCGGACGGGTCCAGCGGCAGCAGCAATTCATGCAAGCCGTGACCGATCAGGTGCTCTCGCCCGATACCTTGTTGCGCGTCCCTCGGATGCTTCACACCATCAAGAGCAACGTGAAGACCAACATGACGGGGCCCGAACTGGTTCAGCTGGCAACGTGGGGAGCCAGCTTGGAACGCAGTGACGTGCGCATGGTCATGCTGCCAGGCACCTTCAGTGGCGCGCAGTACAAGGGCAGTTACTGGCTGGCCAATGGCACCCGCGCGAGACAGCTGGGTCATCGCCTGATGGGGCTGGAGCCCGCGGTCGACGCCAAACGCGCCACTCGCCGCCAGCGCACGGTCACCGTGCTGAATGGGACCTCGCGCGCCGGTCTCGCCCACACGGCCGCCCGGGAATTGCGGGAGGCAGGCTGGTCCGTTCGGGCCGTGGGCGACGCCTCACTGAGGACGTTGTCTCGCACTCGTGTGATCAGCCAGACCGGTCACAGCCAGCTCGCCGGCATGGTCGGCAAGGATCTCGGGGTCAGCCCCGACCGCGTCAACGCCTCGGTGGGCGACATCACGACGGACTTCACGGTGCTGGTCGGCGAGGACTACGCCGGAGAACTCGGCCTGGCCGCCCGGCCCTGAGCCATTCGGCGAGGGCCAGGCGATCACCCCGGGCAAGGGGCGCGCAGCGCGGACCTACTTGGCGTCTCCCGCCGAGAGCAACTTGGCCTGCCGCACTTCCTTCAGTTTGCGCAGATCCTCATCGGCGTCCCCGCTATCCAGCGCCGCGAACTTCTCTTCGAGCGAATCCGAGTTCAGTTCGTTGAGCGCCGCCGCCTGCGTTTCGCCCGCCAGCACCTTCTGTTCCATGCGCTCGAAGGCCGCCATGGCACTGGACCCTGCCGCCGTCGACAGCGCGCTCTGAATGCGCTGCTCCGCTTCAGCGCGGCGGTGCCGCGCCACCAGCAGGTCCTTCTTGGTGCTGGCCTCGGCAATCTTGGATTCCATCTTGGCCATGCTGGCCTTGAGCGTGGCCACCGACGCCTTTTGCTGTTCCCACTGCTGCTTGAGGCCGTCGGCCGTGGACTGGGAGGTGTTCTTGCGCTTCAGGGCTTCCCGCGCCAGGTCATCCTCGCCCTTATCCACCGCCAGTTCAGCCTTTTGCTGCCACTTGTCAGCGTCATTCTGGGCTTGCTCATACTTCTGGTAGAGCTGTTTTTCCATGGCGATCGCCGTGGCCACCTGCGCCCGCACCTGGGAGAGGTTCTCCTGCAGCTCCACCACAATCTGGGTGACCATCTTCTCAGGGTCTTCGGCCTTGTCGATCACGTCATTGACGTTGCTTCTCAACAAGCGCACGATGCGGTCCCACAAGCCCATCTCGGACAACCTCCTGAACCAAGCCCCCAGGCCACGGCCGAACCCATTTCGCGCGCGGCACCGGCAGGCGAACCCTCAGCGTTGAACCCACGCCCGCCGTGAGCCGGACGCCCGGATACTCTAACACATACCCAGCAGGAGGGGGCAGGGGCCGTGGCTAGGCCCCTGCGGCGGGTTGCGTGAAAGCCGGTTTGAACGACTTGTCATCGACCCGGCTCAGGTCGAGCCCTTGCGGTGGCAGTTTCAGGGTGATCAGGTTGTCTCGCACCAGCGCGTGGTCCACGGTGAAGGGCCGCAGGCCCCAATCGCGCAGAGCTTGAAGTTTACCCGGTGTGTGATCCGCTCCCCAGGCCAGCACGGTCCGGGGGGGAAAGGCCGCCAGTTGCCGGGCCGCCTGAGCCAGCAGGCGCGGATACAAATCGTCCCGCCCGGGAAGGGCCAGCACATGCACCGTATGGGGCAATTCGCGCCATTGGGCCACCACCCTCACGTAACCGACCAGCTGACCGTGCTCCTCGAGAACCCAGCGTTGTTCGTCTTGCTGATGAGCCCGGCGCCGCAAGGCCGATGCGCCGAAGTCGAGCCAAGTTCGGTCGAAATCGGCAACGGTTCTCCCATCGACGGCTCGCACGGCGGCAGGCAGGGCATCGGTATACATTTGAAAGAGCGGCTGGGCATCGCTGCGACGATAGGGGCGGAAACCGACCGTGGGGGCCGTGTCATCCGGTGGGGGTGGCTGGTCGGCTCGAAAGTAGGTGGTCGAGCTGTATCGTCTGAAGCCCAGCTTGTCGTAGAAGCCGAGGGCCGGGGCGTTGTCCTGGTCGACCTCCAGCGTGAAGGTTTTCACCCCGCGGGCACCGTAGGTATCGAAGACCCCTTCCACCAGGCGTCGCCCGATGCCTCGACCCTGGGCCTCCGGCGCCACCGCCACGAAGTCGATGTGCCAGCGGGTTTGCTCGCGGTTGCCAGGCGTGGTCTGGATGAAGCCGAGCAACCGGCCCTGGTCATCCCAGACATGCATCTCGAGCGTATGACGATAAGGGTTGGGAAACAGGCTCAGCCCCTTGAGCAGCGGGTAGAGTCGTTTCCAGCGCAGGACCTGCGCACCGATATCTACCCCGCGCCGCCCATACTCCTCGCGGAAGGCGCTGATGAAGATGCGCCGGACCTGGTCCAGGTCACGATAGCGAACGCGACGGAACATGGGCGTTCTCCAGGGCGTCGTGGGCTCCAGCGGCGTGTGGCCGCAGCACCACGATGGGCGTTTGCTCGGCCGCATTGCCGAAAGGATTGTCGAGCAGCCAGGTGGAGACCTGGCTGGCCTGCACGCCGGGCGTCACCGCCAGCACCATCGCGCGCTTCAGGTCATTGGCATCCACGATCGCGGCCTCCATGCCCGTGCGGGCCTTGATGCGCGCCACCACCTGGTCCGGCTGGTCTGGCCCTGCCACGATGTATTTGTCGAAGGGCGGCATGGTGCCCGTGATGTCATCAATGAGTTCGGCGGGTTGGCCGGCCACTTCGTACATCACCCCCTTGCGTCCCAGCAGCTTGCCGAGCGCGCCCAGAAAAAAGGCGGCCACCATACGCGCAGCCCCCACGTCGTTCATGGCGAGCTGGAAGCCGTGACGCGAACTGAGGCTGCCCTTGGAAGGGACGAAGAAGCACAGGCGCTTGGCCCAGAAGCCCGGGCGCACCGCCGTCGGGCGGAAATAGCGCCCCTGGGTAATGGCCACCACGCTCTCCGCGACCGCCACCACGTCCCCGGGTTGCCGGAAGGAGCGGGTCGCCGTGTCGATCACCTCGACGATGTCGTCGGCGTCGGTCAGCAGAGGCGTCGGCACGCACTGGATGGCCACGCCCTTGCCCTGAAGCGCCGGCGGCAGCGGTTTCGGCGTAGCCAGGGGGAGCACCCAATCGGTCTGAAAGGTCTGCAAGTCGACGCGCCCGTAGGTGTCATAGGCCACCTGCACCACCACCGCGTGCAACAGGCTCAGGGCCTCCGGTTCCCCGCGCAGGGTCACCCGCACGTCCATCTCGCAGGACTCCCCGGGGCCGAGCAGACAGGCTGCCCAGTAGCCGTCAGCGCGCCCCTCGTCCGTCAAGGCATGCACGGAGACCGAGGCATCGACGGCCCACGCGGCCGCCGCTTCGCGCTTGAGCAGGCGAACGCTGGGCCGCACGTCGACCAGGGTCTGCTCGTAAGCCAGGTTGTGGTTGTGGAAGGGCACCGCCACCCGGAAGCGACGCTCGCCGGCCGGGGCGGGCAACTCTTCCCAGGCGCCCCGCCGCCGCACCATCAGCTCGATCGTGCGGGTGTCCCGCAAGCGATAGAGACCCTCGAAGGCCGCTGTTCCGAGCAGCAACGCGCCCACGGCCCCACCCAGAGATGTCAGCAATCCGTCCATGTTCCCTTTCCGACCGGCGCAGGCCGCGGCCTTCTGGCGGGTGGTTCTGACAGGCCCTGCCATCGACGGTCCAGAATGCCTCATTCTAGACCAGGCGCAGGCCCCTGACAAACCTCCAATGTTGGCCGTATGGCTATTTAAGCCGATTGGCGGTACAACTGGGATGACGGCCGTCACCGCTTCCCTGGCGCCCACTGCGCGATGCCGGCCCCCGCCCCTCTCCATTCAGGAGCCCCGCCTTGGATTACACCGAAATTGCAGTTCATAGCCCTCCGCTGCTGACCGAGTCCCTGGCCTGGCACCTCCAAGACCTCGGGGGCCAGGGCATCGTCATCTCGGAGATTCCCGCCGAGGGCCCGGTCCCCGCGGAACTGGCCGTCAAGCTGTACCGGCCCGGCACCCCGGAAACACTGGCGGACTGGCGGGCGGAACTGGAGGCGCGCCTGAGCGGGCTGGCCCCTCACTTCCCCGGAGCGACGTGGCGGGTGGAAGTTCGTCTGGTCCCCTCCGAAGACTGGGAGCATAGCTGGAAGCGCCACTGGCACACCCTCGAGGTGGGCGATCGCCTGGTGGTCAAGCCGTCCTGGGAAACCTGCGACACCCCCGGCAAGCTCATCATCGACCTCGACCCGGCCCAGGCGTTCGGCACGGGCACGCACGCCACCACCCAGCTGTGCATGCGCGGGCTCGAAGCGGTGCTGGCGGACCTCGACGCCCCGGCGGTTCTCGACGTGGGCACGGGCAGCGGAATCTTGGCGATCGCCGCCTTGTTGCTGGGAGCGCGCCAGGTGGTGGCCTGTGACATCGACCCGGTGGCCGTGCAGGCGACCCGTGAGAACGCCGAGCGCAATCAGGTGGCTGACCGCCTGGAGGTGCTGGTGGGCGACGTGACCGTGCTGAAGGGTCAGGCGGAGGTGGTGGTGGCCAACATTCTGGCCGAGGTGATCGCCCCGATCGCCAGCGACCTCTACGCGCGCACCCGGCCCGGCGGGACCTTGCTGGCCTCCGGGATCATCCGGGCCCGCGAGTCGTTGGTGCAAGAGGCCTTGCTGGAGGCTGGCTTCGCCCTGGCGGACAGCCAGTACCAGGGCGAATGGGTGCTGGTAACGGCCACTCGGCCGAGCTGAAGGGGCAGCGTTCCCAGCCGACTGGCACCCGGCTGTGACGCCGCCCGCCCGACGGACGCGTCGTCACGGGTCGCGAGGCTGGCCTCGATTGGACGTTCAGGGGGTTCATCCGCTACGATACGCTCGCTGGCTCGAGGGGGATCTCCATGGATCCGCGCATCATCCCGTTGTTTCCGCTGAACGTGGTGCTCTTTCCGGGGATGGTCTTGCCCCTCCGGATCTTCGAGCCCCGCTACCGTCTGATGGTGAGCCGTTTGCTGGCCGCCGATCGCCAGTTCGGCGTGGTGATGATCCGCGAAGGCGAGGAAGCGGGAACACCGGCGACGCCCCACGAGGTCGGCACCGTCGCAGAGATCACGCGCCACGAGATGTTGCCCGACGGGCAGATGATGATCGTCGCCGTTGGCGTGCGTCGTTTTCGGACGCTCGAACGCGTCGAGGGGGAGCCGTATCAGCAAGCCCTGGTCGACGACATCGACGAGGGCGATCCCAGCGCCCCCGTCGATACGGACCTGATGGCGGATGCCTCCGAAGCGTTGGAGTCCTACCTGAAAGGCCTGTCTGCCGTCACCAACGTGACGATCTCGCTCCCGGACGAGCCGCTCTCGCCGATCGATCTCTCTTACCTGATGGCCGCCTCCGCGCAGGTCGACCACGAGCGCAAGCAGGCCCTGCTCGAAACGGTGGACGTGCAGGAACGTCTGCGCAAGGTGCTCGCCATCGTGCGGAAAGAAAATGACCGGATCGAGGCCTTCCTGGCTCGCGGTCGCAGCCGCGGCGACTTCTTTTACAGGGGCTTCCGCCTCTCCCTGAACTGATAGCGGCGCCCCAGTCACGCGTCGAGGGAGCGCTGTCCGGCCCCAAGCGCCCGCGTGAAGACGTCCCCCCTCACCGGTAGCGTGGATGCGTCTTCAGGTCGGACAGGAACATGGCATACACCTCGCCGGTGGCCGGTCGCACCGCGAACATCATCAACGGCTTGGCGTCCGGCTTGTCGCGTGGAACCACCACCCAGACCTCGGCCCGTTCGTTGGCGCTGGGCGGCGAGCCAGGCCAGAGGACCTCCCCCGTGGCCGGGACCACCAGGATGTTCTTGGGCAGACCAGGCACGCTCTGAAGGTAGCCCTGCACCCGGGTGGCAGCCTGCTCCATGGGATTGGGTAGCCCCTCGGCCGCCTCCCCGGTTCCTCCCAGCAGCGCCCACAATCCGACCGCAAGTATGGCTCGACGCACGATGGGCTTCTCCGTTTCGCTATGGGGCTACCGACGGGACCATTCTAGAGCACCCCTCAAGTCTTCGCCCGGTAGATGACGCCTCACGACGCCAGGGAGGTCTTCGAGCGGGCACGGGTTAAAATTTGATTGTGGCGAGTTGTCGGAAAGTGGTACACTGCTGCGTGAGGCACCCTGGCGGTGCCAGCCCCCGGCGAGCTCACTTCACCGTGGCCGCCCATGACGGACGCCTTCGTCCACAGACAAGCATCTGTGACCGCGCGGCGTCACGTGTCGAGGAGTCGATTCCCCATGATCACCAAAGAGAAAAAGCAATCGCTGATCGCCGAGCACCGCGCTAGCGAGTTGGACACGGGTTCTCCCGAAGTTCAGATCGCCCTTCTGACCGAGCGGATCCAGAACCTGACGGGTCACCTGAACGCCAACAAGAAGGACTTCTCGACCCGTCGTGGGTTGCTCAAGATGGTCGGCCGTCGCCGTCGTCTCTTGAACTACCTGCACAAGACCGATCTGGCCCGTTATCGCGCCATCATCGAAAAGCTCGGACTTCGCAAGTAGTCACTGGAAGAGGCGGGATATTCCCGCCTCTCTTTCGTAAAAACGGAAACTTTTTTGTAGGCAGTGGGCGGCAGACCGCCGCCCCGAGATGGAAGGCAGTAGTAAAAACGCATGTCCGCAACCAAGAAAGCCAAGGCGCCCGCCACCGCCGCGCCCGAGGTCCACACGTTCAAGACCAACCTCGGCGACAAGGAGCTCACCATCGAGGTGGGCAAGCTGGCCAAGCAAGCCAATTGCGCCGTGACGGTGCAGTGCGGCGGCACGATGGTGCTGGTCGCCGCGACCGCCTCGAAGTCGCCCCGTGAAGGCATCGACTTCTTCCCCCTGCTGGTCGACGTCGAGCAGAAAATGTACGCCGTGGGTCGCATCCCGGGCAGCTTCATGCGCCGGGAAGGCCGGGCTTCGGAGAGTGCGATTCTGAACTCGCGCCTGATCGACCGTGGCATCCGTCCGCTGTTCCCCGATGGCTATCGCAATGACGTCCAGGTGACGGTCACCGTGCTGTCGAGCGACAAGGAAAACCAGCCGGACGTGCTCGGTATCCTGGGCGCCGGTGTGGCGTTGACGCTCTCCAGCATCCCCTTCGCGGGGCCGTTCGCCGGTGTGCGGGTGGGACGCGTCAATGGCAAATGGGTGCTCAACCCGACCTACTCGCAGGAATCTGAGTCGGACATCGACCTGGTGGTGGCCGGCACCAATGACGCCATCATGATGGTCGAGGCCGGCATGAAGGAAGTGCCCGAGGCCGAGGTCCTGGAAGCGCTCGAGCTCGCTCACAGCGCGATCCGCAAGCTGTGTGAGTGGACCAACAAGATGCACGCCGTGGCCGGCAAGGCCAAGCTGGCCGTGAACGTCACGGGCCTGGCGCCTGAACTGGTGGCGCACGTCAACAAGCTCGGCGCCAAGAAGCTGACGGAAGCCATGAGCAACCCCGACAAGCTCGCGCGTCAGGATGCGATCGAGGCCTGCAAGGCGGCGCTGGTGGAAGAACTCCTGGCCCTGCCCGAGAGCAACGCGATCGGCAAGCTGCTGGCCGCGGCTCCCAAGGACGCCAAGAAGGCCGTCGAGCACCTGGAAGAAGACGTCTTCCGCAAGCTCGTCACCGAGAAGGGCATCCGCGTCGACGGCCGCAAGCTGGACGAGATCCGCCCCATGTACGTCGAGACGGGCCTGGTGCCGCGGGCGCACGGGTCGGGGCTGTTCCAGCGTGGTCAGACCCAGGTCTGCACCGTGTTGACGCTGGGTTCGCCCGGCGATGCCCAGAAGATCGACACGATCGACCCGGAAGTCTCCCGCCGCTACATGCACCACTACAACTTCCCCGGCTACTCGGTCGGTGAAGTGCGCCCGAACCGCGGGGCCGGTCGCCGGGAAATCGGCCACGGCGCCCTGGCGGAGCGCGCGCTCAAGCCTGTGTTGCCGGAAGCGGTCGAGTTCCCTTACACCATCCGCCTGGTCTCCGAAGTGTTGGAATCCAACGGCTCCTCGTCGATGGCCTCCACCTGCGGGTCGACCCTGGCCATGCTGCACGGCGGCGTGCCGCTCAAGCGGCCGGTGGCGGGCGTTGCGATGGGTCTGATCAAGGAAGGCGAGCGCTTCGCGATCCTGACGGACATCCAGGGCATCGAAGACCACCTGGGTGATATGGACTTCAAGGTCACGGGCACCGACCGCGGCATCACCGCCCTGCAGATGGACATCAAGATCACCGGGATCGAGATCGAAGTCATGCAGGTCGCGCTGGAGCAAGCGCGCAAGGGCCGCCTGGAGATCCTCGACGTGATGAACGCCGTCATCTCCGCCCCCGGCGAGATGAGCCCCTACGCGCCGCGTATGGCCACCATCAAGATCAACCCCGAGTACATCGGCACCCTGATCGGTCCCGGCGGCAAGAACATCCGCAAGATCACCGAGGAAACCCAGGCCAAGATCGACATCGACGACACGGGCCTGGTGACCATCATGTCCAGCGACGGCGCGATGATGCTGAAGGCCCGCCAGTGGGTCGAAAAGCACACCCGCGAGGTGGAACCGGGTGGTATCTACCTGGGCAAGGTCGTCCGCATCCTGAACTTCGGCGCCTTCGTCGAACTGTTCCCGGGCAAGGACGGCTTGGTCCACATCTCGCAGCTGGCGCCGCAACGGGTGGCCAAGGTCGAAGATGAGGTCAACATCGGCGACGAGATCATCGTCAAGGTGGTGGAGGTCGACGCGCAGGGCCGCGTGAACCTGACCCGCAAGGGTGTCACGCCCGAAGAGGCGGCCTCGATCCAACCGCAGGCCTGAACCGGTGAGACCGGGCAGCCGACCGGCGCCCTTGGATGTCGGTCGGCCCTCGGAAGCCCATCAACCAGCCAACGAGGTCCCGGGTGGGTCAATCCGGGACCTCGTTTCATGGGACCATCGGGCGATCGCCCCCGCCCGCAGAGAGGGAAGCCATGCAAGACGCGCCCGTAAGCAAGGTCACGCTCCCCAACGGGGTGCGCGTTTTACTCGACTGGATGCCGCAGGCGCGCTCCGCCGCGATCGGCTTCTGGCTGGACACCGGCAGCTGCGATGAGCCCGCCGGGCTCGAAGGCGCCTGTCATTTCCTCGAGCACATGCTCTTCAAGGGCACCGCTCGGCGCAGCGCCTTGCAGATTGCCCAGGCCTTGGAGGTGACGGGCGGCTCCCTGAATGCCTTCACGGACAAGGAGCACACCTGTTTTCACGCCCGCGTGCCGGCAGAGGACGTGCCCGAAGCGCTGGACGTGCTGGCGGACATGCTGGTCGCCTCCGTGCTCGACCCCGGTGAACTCCGGCGGGAAAAGGCCGTGGTGATCGAAGAGATCAAGATGTACGAGGACACGCCGGACGACCTCGCGCAGGAACTGACCTACGCCAAATTCTGGCCGACCCACGCGCTCGGCCGACCGGTCACGGGGACGGCCGCCAGCGTGCGCCAGCTGTCCCGCCGCAAACTGCAGGACTTCATGGCGCAGCACTACACCGCCAACCGTCTGGTGGTCGCGATCTCCGGCCAGTTCGAGCGAGACCGCACCCTGGCCCAGCTGGCGCAGGCGCTGCAAGCTTTGCCCGCGGTCGGGGTGCCCAAGCTCTCCCCCGAGCTGGTCTCCCAGGGCGGGCGCACGCTGCGCTACCGGGACGTCGAACAGGCCCAGCTCGTGGTGGCCGCCCCGGCCCTGGCGATCACCGACCCGGACCGCTACACCCTGGCCGTGCTGAATGCGGTGGTGGGCGGCGGGATGAGCAGCCGCCTGTTTCAGGAGGTGCGGGAGAAGCGCGGGCTGGTCTATGCCATCGGCAGCGGCGAATCGCTGTTTCGGGCTGGGGGGCTGTTCGCGATCAACGCCGGAATGAGCCCAAAGCACCTTCCGACCGTGCTGGGCCTGATCCGGGAGACCTTCGACCAGCTGGCCCAGGGCGAGGTCGGCGAGGCCGAGCTGCAGCAGGCTCAGCGCCAGCTGAAAGGGAGCCTCAAGCTGGCCCTGGAGGTCCCCAGGCACCGCATGATGCGCGTCGCACAGGACGAGCTGTATTTCGGGCGAGAGCTGGGCATGGACGAGATGCTGGCCGCGATCGACGCGGTGACCCCGGCGGCCGTCGCCGCCATGGCCGCCCGCTTGCTGGGGCCCGAGGGGCTACACACCACGGTGGTCGGACCGCTGCGGCGCTGGCCCGCAGGCCTCGCAGCCTAGCTGCGCGGCTCAGGCGCCCTGTGGCGACAGCGCAGGGGCGGGCAGGGCGCCTCAATCGCCAGCGGGAGGCTGAAGCGGCAGCGTGAACCAGGGTGTTGTGCCCCGCCCGATCTCGCTGTCGACGCCCATCTGGCCCCCCTGGCGCTCGATCTGGGAGCGGGCGATCGCCAGCCCGAGCCCCACCCCGCCGCGCGCCCGCGTGCTGCTGGAATCCACCTGATAGAAGCGGTCGAAGACGTGCGGCAGCGCGGCGGTAGGGATGCCGATGCCGGTGTCATGCACCGCCACCCAGGCGTCTTCGCCGTGACGCTCCACGCTCACACTGACGGCGCCACCCGGCGGCGTGAACTTGATCGCGTTGCCCATCACATTGAGCAGCACCTGCAGCAGCCGCGAAGGGTCCGCCATGACCTGCAGGGCCGGCGGATTCTCGCCCAGCGAGGTGCTGACCCGTCCGGCCTGGCCCGCCGGCAGGAGCAAGAGCAGCGCGTGCCCGACGACCTCCAGCAGATCCACCGGGCGAACCTCCACCTGAAAGGTGCCTGCCTCGATGCGGGCGAAGTCGAGCAGGTCATCCACGATCCCGCGAATGCGGGCTTCCGCGGTCTGGATCGCCTGCACGTAGCCGCGCTGGGCAGGCGTCAGTGCACCGTTGGTCTCTTCCTCCAGAAACTCGGCGTAGCCGGCGATCGCCGACAAGGGCGTGCGCAGTTCGTGCGACACCATGCTGATGAAGTCGCCCTTCAGGCGGTCGAGTTCGGTGAGCTTGGCGATCCGGACCGCCTGCGCCTGTTCACTCTCGACGCGCGTCGTCACCTCGATCGCCAGCACGATGCCCTCGATCTGCGCGTCTTCCCCCAACACCGGCAAGGCCAGAACATCCCAGTGACGGGGGCTGGATTTCCCGGGCACGACGTGGACAAAGGGAAGTTGCAGAGGCGTGTCGGTCTTTTTGGTTCTGAAAAGGTTCTTGAGGGATTGGCCCAGCTTGGGAGGTGCCTCAGGGAAGACCGCCTGCAGCGATTGGCCGATCAGATGGTGGCGCGGTCGCTGAGCCATGCGCACGAAGGCCTCGTTCACCCAGGTGCAGACCAGATCGCGCCCGAGATAGGCGATCGCCACCGGCAAGGCCTCCACGATGCGTTCGCTGCGGAGGCGCTGACGCGCCAGATTGCGTAGTCGCTGGTCGATGTCGAGCCTGAAGCGGGCCACCTCTTCTCGCAGCGCCTTGCCCTCTCGCCTGCTCTGTGCCGGCGTCCCGGCCAGCAGCCGGGCTCCGTGGTGCGCCGCGAACTGGGCCAGGTCCGGGCTGGCGGTTGCCCCGTTGGACGGCGGCTCGCCGGCCCCGTTGCCACTCCTTGGAAGTCCACGAGGCCTCGCCGAACGCTTTGTCTTCGCTGGGTCACGCATGGGGCGATCCTGGCACCGGCGCGGCCAGACACAAAGCGGCCAGCGGGCCTCAGCGGGGGAAGGGCCGAAGCGTGCCAATCCCGCTGGGCGGGCCATCGGCCCTGCTGGGCGGGTACAACGAGACAGGCGCTTCCGGCTGAAGCGAACGCCCCCGCCCGCGAGAGACGCCGTGCCCCTACCGCCCGATCCCCAGCAGCTTCAAGCCGCCCTGAGCGAATTGCTCGTCGAGTTCCGCGACTTGCGGGAGGGGCAGGTCCCCGCCTACATTCCAGAGCTGGCCAAGGTCGACCCCGATGGCTTCGCCATCGTGGCCTGCAACGCCGAGGGGCAGCTCTGCGGGGTGGGGGAGGTCGACCAGCTCTTCACGATCCAGTCGATCTCGAAGCCCTTCGTCTACGGCCTGGGTCTCGACGACCACGGCCGGGACTTCGTGAACCGCCGCGTGGGGGTGGAGCCGACCGGCGATGCCTTCAATTCAATCATTACCCTGGACGAACGCTCCAAGCGTCCCCACAACCCGATGGTGAACGCCGGGGCGATCGCCATGGCCAGCCTGATTCCGGGGGAGAACCCCACCGAGCGCCTCAACCGCCTGCTCGATACCTTCGGGCGCTACGTCGGCCATCGCGTGAACGTGGACATGTCCGTGTTCATGTCGGAGCGCACGACCGGGCATCGGAACCGGGCGATCGCCCATCTGATGCTGAACTTCGGCATGATCGACGCCCAGGTCGATGAGGCGCTCGACCTGTATTTCCAGCAGTGCGCCATCATGGTCACCTGTCGCGATCTCGCGGTCATGGCCGCCACCCTGGCCAACCAGGGCATCAACCCGCTGACGGGCGTGCGCGCCGTCCAGCCCAATCACATCAAGGACATTCTCAGCGTGATGTACACCTGCGGCATGTACGATTACTCCGGCGAATGGGTCTATCGCGTGGGTCTCCCCGCCAAGAGCGGCGTCGGCGGCGGCATCATCGCCGTGGTGCCGGGTCGCTGGGGGCTCGCCGTGTTCTCGCCGCGGCTGGACTCCCGCGGCAACTCGGTCCGTGGCATCGC
>JAYKJB010000018.1 GCA_035285325.1 Candidatus Sericytochromatia bacterium | reverse complement strand
GAGCAGGAACTCCTGCAGATCGAGATTGACGCGGACGTCAACACGGGGCGCCATGACCCGCTGGCCTTCACCAACCTGGTGTACGGCCTGGGGCAGTTTCGGAAACTGCGGATCGAACTCGCGGATTAACGCGACGCCGTAGCGGGAGGGGCCTGGACCTAGGACGCGGCCCCTTTGGCGGGTCTCCAATCAGTTGGCGAGGTTCGAGACGGGCTCAGCCTAAACATCGGTGTCACGGATACCAAGGCCAGATCGCTTCGCGCTGCAGATCGGCGAGCGGAGGAAAGCAATCCCGATGGCTGCTGAAAAATTTTCCCGCCACCACTTAATCGCACTTTCCGATACCATCCACCCTTCACAATCACCTCATCTGAAAAACAGGCGTGACGCGCGAGCGCTTCACGTTGTTGTCGCAGCCGCGCTGCCAGAGGCTCAGCCGAGGGGAGAGGGATGTATTCACCTGATGTATCCGAAGTGGCACTGCCCCACTTCAGCGAACTGCGCAGACAATGCGTGATGCGGATGCTGCAAAGCCCGCACGCGCTCTGGACCGAACGCGACCATGCGGGAATGCGACAGATCGCATCTGACTACGCGCGACGCCACAAACGAAAGCGGCGCGAAGATTGGGAGTTCGATCCTTGCATCCAGGCGATCACGCGCGATGTGGAGGATGCCGTGCCCCCCTTGCCCAAATGGGCTTGCCTGGTGGCTTGGCTTGCGCCCGAGGGGGCGGTCACCTTCAACCCGGAAATCATCTCGAAAATCGCCCTGGCAGCCCTGAACAACACGCTGGGCAAACCCCAACCATCGTTTGGACCCGCCAAGTCTTCATTTCAAAAAGGAGCTTTCAACATGCCCTATGCTGCCGAAATCAGCCGCAGGAGCCCCACCGCGTTTCTATTCGTGATCGATCAGTCAGGCTCGATGAACGATCGCTGGATGGAGACCAAAACCAAAGCCCAAGCGCTCAGCGATGCGATCAATCGGGTGCTGATGGAACTCGTGACCAAGTGTTCGAAGGAAGAAGGCATCCGTCACTACTTCGATGTGGGCGTGATCGGTTACGGCGGCAGCGGGTGTCGTGATGCGCTGGCCTTCATTCCTGGGGGTGTCCTCAAATCCATCCAAGAGATCGAGCGTCAACCCATGCGGGTGGAAGACCGCACCGTGAAGGTGCCCGATGGCGCGGGGGGCATCATCGAACAGAGCGTGAAGTTCCCGGTCTGGTTCGAACCGGTCGCCGACGGCGGCACCCCGATGTGCGCGGCCCTCAGCATGGCGGGCAATGCCATCAAGGAATGGGCCGATGGCCACCTCCAATCGTTCCCGCCGATCGTCATTCACATCACCGATGGCGAGGCAAACGACGGCGACCCCGAGCCCACGGCCGAGCTGATCAAGCAGCTGGCCACCTATGATGGAAACGTGCTGCTCTTCAACCTGCACATCAGCGGGGCGGCTGGAATGAAAGTGCTGTTCCCGAGCAACGAGGGCGATCTGCCTTGCGCCGACGCCCGGCGCCTGTTTCGCATGTCGAGCGCGTTGCCCGAGCAGATGCTGCGAGCAGCTCAAAATGCCGGTTACAATGGGGTGTCCGGTACTCGGGGCTATGGTTACAACGCGGATTTTACCGACGTGGTCAGCTTCCTCACCATCGGCACGCGCCCGGCCAACGACGCCCGCTGATGCCGATTTCGGTGGCGTGTCTGCTGGCGGCCTCGACGCCCAAGGCAGGGAATCAACCCGAAGAATGTGAGGACCGCTGGGCCGCGGCGGCCGACGGGCTGTCTTTCGCGGTGGCGGACGGGGCCTCCGAAGCCAGTTTTGCCGGCCTGTGGGCGAGCATTCTGGCTCAGCGTTTCGTGGAAGATCCCGCGAGGGCCTTGGAGCCACCCTGGCTGCTGGCGGCACGCCAAGCCTTTATGCAGCAACTCGACCTCCCCCGCCTGCCCTGGCACGCCCTGGAGAAGCTACGTCGCGGTTCGCACGCGGCATTGGCCGGGGTGGTCATCGACCCCGCCGCGGAAAGCTTTGAGGTGTTCGCCTGGGGTGACGCTTGCGTGGCCTGGGTGCACGGGGAGGTCGCGTCGTGTTTCCCGTTCAGCGAGGTGGCAGACTTGCCCGAGCGCCCCTATCTCATCAGCACCGTTCCCGAGCAGAACGAGGCGGCCCCCGGCAGGCAGGGCACATCGCGGCAGGTGCCGCTGGAACCCGGTCACACCGACGTGTTCCTGATGACGGATGCGGTGGCTGGCTGGTTCCTGGCAGAATGGGCGGCTGGCAGACAACCCTGGCGGGAATTACTGGCCTTGCCGGATGCGGCTGCGCTGACGACGTGGGCCGAAGGCGCTCGCAGTCAAAAAGCCCTGAGAAATGATGACGTGGCGGTGATCAGCTTGCGCCTCAGCCACGGAAATGACGCGGGCGGCGGCTGATGAAGTATCCAGCGCTCACGGATTACAACACGGCTGTTCAGAACCCGGCGAGCTGTTTTTCAGACCCCGAGCTGCAACGCGCCGCCGTTGAGAGGACCCCCCTGGGAGTCCCGTGGCCCCGAGCCGGGGGCTTCGCGTTGACTTTCCATTTGCAAGCCAAGGGGCAACCTGGCGGCGACTGGGCGGTGCGTTGTTTTCACGCAGAGGTGCCGGGTGGTCAGCAGCGAAACGAGGCCATCAGCCACTTCTTGCGCATGGCGCGGTCAGCCTATTTTGAAGGGTTCGACTATCAACCCCGCGGCATCCGGGTGAATGGGCAGCACTATCCGATCGTCAAGATGGGTTGGTTGAAGGGCAAGACGCTGGGCCTACACGTCGATGGCCTGGTGGGGAATGCGGCGGCCCTGCGGAGGCTAGCCGAAGACTTCCGGCAGGCGGTCGAGGCCCTCGGCCAGCTGGGAGCAGCCCATGGCGACCTGCAACACGGCAACATCATGGTGGTCGACGACACCCTTCGTTTGATCGACTACGACGGCATGTTCGTACCCGGGATGGCGCGCGGCAATGGAAGCGAGCGAGGGCACGTCAACTACCAGCACCCGCAACGGGACGGTGCGCACTTCGGCCCCGAGATGGATCGCTTCTCAGCGATCATCATCTACACCTCGCTGTTGGCCCTGGCCTGCGATCAGAACCTCTGGCGCTTCAACACGGGCGAAAACCTGGTGCTCTCGGCGGCGGATTTCATCCATCCGGACGCCTCCCCGGCTCTGCGCGAATTTCAGGCACTGGCCAGGCAGGAGCCCTGTCTGAAAGACGTGGTGCGCGTATGCAAGCTGCCAATCGACAAGCTACCCACGCTGCCGGAATTTCTGGCGGGTCAGATTTCCAACGAGACCATCCAGCTCCAGGTATCACGTTATGCGCGCCAATATGAAGGCATCTGGGCGACGGACGTAGCGGCCCTGTTGGCACGCGAGGGCCGCACCATCGAGCTGTTCGGTCTGGTGGTCGAGGTCTCGCAGAAGTTGACTCGCACGCGAGAGTCGCGCCCCTACATCTTCATCACCTTCGGCAACTGGCGCCGGGGTCCGGTGTTTCGTCTGGTGATGTGGTCGGAGGGACTGGAGCACCTCGACTGTGACCCGCAGGCCCTCGTGGGTAAGTGGGTCACCGTGACCGGCCTCGCCCAGCGCTATCAAGACACGCCCCAAATCGTGCTGGAACACCCAGCCCAACTGCGGGTGCTGGCCGGCGGGGAGACCGAAGCCCAGCAACTCAAGGACGGCTTGCTGGCGCCGGGTCAGGGGGAGCGCTCCCCGTTCTGGCGCTGGAAACAAGGTCCCGGTGATGCCGACAAGATGCGTGAACGCGGCGAGACCAACGCCCCGCGTTCCTCGTCGGGGCAAGCCCCGCGCGCGGGCCTCAATGAAGCCATCACATTTGGGACAAAGGCCTCCCTTGCGAACCTGAGAGGGCCGGAGAGTCCTAACGCCCAGATCCACTTCGGAACGCCCTCGCAGCCGGCCAAAACGAGCAACGCCAAGCGCCCGTCGGCCCCTGCCCCGGGCGTGCCTGCGCCTGCCCCAGCGGCTAAGCCTGCCGACAGCGGGTGTTTCATTGCCACGGCCGCTTACGGCTGCTCCGAGATGCGGGAGGTGCAGCGTTTGCGACGCTGGCGTGACGAGGTGCTGGCCCACCACGCGGCGGGTCGCCTGTTCGTTCGCTTTTACTACCGCGTGAGCCCCCCCATCGCCAGCTGGGTGGCCACTTCTGAGCTTCGGCGGGCGGGGGTGCGCGCGGCCCTGCGGCAACTCCTGCGCTGGTTGCCTGGTTAGGCCGCCCGGGCGAGCAAGCGTTCGACCGCCGCTGCGTTGTCGGCTTCAATCGCCGCGACCAACTCACGCAGCACGCGCGCCACGCCGATGCTGTCGAGCGACACCTCCGCCTCGGTCACCCGCACCACCAGCCAGCCACGCTCCAGAAAGACCTGGTCGCGCCGGCGCCCCCGTTCCCCTTTGTCCATTTCATCGATTTCGATGTCGAGATGCAGGTTGAGGCCCGGATGGATGTAGGCAAAATCCGCGACGTAATTTTTGGCACCGGTTTGTTTGCCGCCCCAATCGCCCCAGCCCAGCTCCAACAGCTCGTACTGAGGAATGATGACACCCCGACCGGGTTGCAGATCGCGCGCAATGCAGAAGCCGGCCTTGATCAAGGCGCCTTCCAGCAGCGCCTCGCTGCGCCCCACAGGGGTCCACGGGCAGTAACGCCCCAGCAAATCGCGTCGGGGCAAGCGGGCCAAGGCGGCGTGGACCCGCGAACCGGCTGTCACCCTCAACGACTCGGAGGTAAGTTCGGCAGCATGGCGGGCTTTGTCTCGTTCGGACCAGGCGAAAAGCAACGTCTCAAACGAGCCGAAAAAGGTCCCCCAGGCCCCCTTGGCGATGAGGCCCCAGGCCAGCAGCGTGAGGCCAAGGCGGCTCAGGGCGTCGCAGACGAGGACGCCCACGCTGAGGGCCTGCTCCAGACAGACGCCGAGGGCCAGCCAGATGAGCGAACGACGCAAGGCCATTAAGTTGTTGAAGTGGGCTGGGCTGGCCTCGGGAGCAAGCGGCACTCGGAGACCGTTGGTGAAGGCAGGCGGGGTGATGATCTTCATCCTGTGGACCGCTTTCTGCTCCGGGCCCCGGGGCCCGCTCGCGCGTGTCGGGCCCCATCCTATCCATTTCTAAACGTCGAAATTTGATATTAATTTGCAAAAAGCGCGCCACTATCCACCGTCGCCCACGGCGATCGCCACTTCCGCCGCGCGCAGCACGTCCGCCCCGATCGCCCAACCGCTGCGCAGAACCTCGGCCACCCGTTCCCCGGCTTCGCTGCCCCCAGCGCGTCGTTCCACTGCCACACACACACGATAATCTGGACTCTCACCGAGCGTCACGTCGATCGGCGTCACTCCCCGGGCCGCCAGCGCCGCCGCGAGTTTGTTGCGGCTCACGCTCAGGTTGCGTTCCAAGCGCGGCCAGGGGGCTTCTCGCGGTTGAGCAGCCAGGAAGGTCAGCTGGGCGTCGAGCATGTCGAGCACGGCCAAGAGTTCCAGACAAAAGGCAGCCAGGCTTTCACCGGCTGACTTATGCGCCTCCCGCAAGGCCTGCTCACCGGCCACACGGGCCTTGATCAGAGATGCAACCGAGGCCAAGAGTACGTCATAGGTGGTGGCGTCGATGGCACGTGAATTCACGGGGTGACCTCGAACGAGCTGAGGGAGGCTCCACCGGGAACTGCCTGGGAGAGGGCCAGATCCCGCGCGATGGCGGCCTCGGTGGCGCGCACCAGCTCATCCAGATTCTCGTGAGGCCAGGCCGGCAGCGTCGGCGGCAAGGGTGGTTCCACCGGGATGGCCAGACGACGGGGAGCGGGCAGCACCGGCAGCAGGAAATCAGCCAGCAGCCGACGTTCGCTTGAGAGAAGCGTACGCTGAGCATCCGCCAGGATATGGGCGGGATAGCGACGGGCCTTCATCGCACTCGCCATGGCCTTGGCCACGGTGGCGTTGTCGGCCCCAGGGGGGATGTCCAGGATGGTGTAAGGGTTCACGGCCAGTCTCCTGTTCAGCGCACCTTGCGCTGGAGTTCTCGGTAGATGGGGTTGTCGGGCTGTAATTCGCATAACCAGCCCACCCACTGGCGCAGCTGATATGGATTCATGCCGCGCATGTTGTCTTGCAAGATGCTTAAAAACACGTCCGCGATGCGGGCCCGCAGACTGGGGCTGCCCTCACGCACGGCCATGGACACGGCACCGGCGAAATCATTCCGTCGCATGGCCGCTTCAATCCGCTCGGCTATCAGGCTGTCCGAGATTCGGCGTTTCAGGTCCACAGCCAGCGCGTGACCCGGATATTCCTTCAACAGGTCCTCGGCCTGCCGAAGGCCCTCGCTTTCGGAAATCTGATCGGCGTCCAGGCGCCTGGCAAGGTTGCTCACGGCATGCCGCACACACCAATCGGTGGCGGCAGGAGCTCCCGTGAGCGCCCGCCAGGCGAGTACCATCTGGCTGAAGCTGTCACTGTCGAACTCTTCCTCCCGTTGCCGGGCCAGCTGCTCAGCCAGGCGATCGACGGCCTCGCGCCAGGGGGAATGAGCCAAGATAAGCTCCCGGTGGGGCTGCACCGCGCCCAACGCCCGCATGTCCCCGGCCTCCAGGCTTGCCAAGGCCGATTCGACCTCCACCACCGCTTGGGCAAAGGGCCGGCCCCCTTCAGGCCCGATCCCCGCGGTGGGCAGCTCCTTGAAGCAGGTGACGCGCGCGGCGTCGCGCGCCAGCCAGGCGCCTATCGGCTCGGCCCAGCTGGAGTAGAGGGTCGCGAAGGCCCGCTGTTCAGGCGTGTGGCCCCACTCCGGGAGCTTGGCCTCGGAGGGGGTACCCAGCTTGTGCCACAGCCCGGGCGTAAGATTGAGCCCCGCCAGCTGAGGCCACCGCTGCCCGGTGTCCGCGAGCCCCAGCGCCCCCACCTCCACGCGCCAAACATCCCGCCAGACCTGTTCGCTGTTAGGGGCCGTCTCGCGCGCCGCATCCAGCAATTGCTCGACCCGCTCTCGCAACTGGCATCGGATGGCCTCCCGGTCAGCGGGAAGCCAGGCGCGATGGGGCCCCTCGAAGGCCGGAGACTGGCCCAGGTTGGCCACCACCGCAGCCGTCGCCACCAGCCAGTCCGCCATATGTGCGGTATCACCCCCACGTGCCTCATCCAAGGCCACGAACCAGTTGTGCAGCGGCATCGGACCGGGTGCATACTGCAACGCCGCCAGGCTCAGGGCCACCCGTTCCGAAGGCGTTGCCTGGTCCCAGCCCTGGCGGCTTCGCCCTGGTTGAATCGTCTCGTCTAGAGCCGCCTGCACCGCGGCATCCGGCTCGATCGTCAGGTGCGCCAGCGCCACCTGCTCGGCATCGTCCCAGGCCCGGCGTGCGACGCACTCGGTCATCGCCTGGAAGGTCTGCCAACTGCGGCGGGCGGCATGGGCACGCACGCAGGCGGCCTGCTCGAACTCGCCAGCGGCGGTCAGGTACTCGCCCGCCTCGAGATAACGGCCCAGCTGGGCCAGCGCCAAACCATAGGCACCCTCTGCCCCTGACACCCCTTGAAGATGCTCCACGGCCCGCTCGGGCAGGCCGCGCCGCATGGCCATCGCGGCTTGCCGCTGGCGCAACTGACCAGCCCATCGAGTGTCTGCTGGTACCAGGGCCTCAGCGGCGCCGAAGGCGCGCTCCGCCCGCGCCCAGGCCCCCGCTTGCCCGGCACGAAGCGCATCGAGCAGGTGGCCACGGGCCATCTCATGACGCTTGGCCTGGCTCAGCAGGTCCCGGCTCTCCGGTCGTGCCAGCGTGTGATGGGCGCAGGTCGCCCAGGCCCGGGCCGTAAGCGGATGACCTTGCTGCAGGGCTTGCTGGGCCTGCGCGAGCTGCTGGTCGAACTGCGCTTCCTGCGCGAGGCCCGCCTGACTCGCCTGCTGGCCCTGCAAGGCCTCGGGGGTGGCAAACGCCTCGACCGCCGCGGAATAGGCGGCAGTGGCATCTCGGAAACGCAAGCCGCGCAAGGCCAGTTCGCCCAGCTGCACCGCACTCTGGTAAGTCTTGGCGGCCCGCGACCATTCGGCGACGCGCTGCCTGATCGCCTCTCCCCTGGCGGCCTCGCCGCAGCAGCCGAGATCACGTACCACGCTCGCCAGCGCGGCTGCTGACTCGGAGGCGTGGGGGTCAGTGGCCAGTTGCGCGAGGCGTGGCTGGGCCTCCTCCTCACAGGCGTCGATCGCCCGGCTGAGGATGTTCGCCCGCTCCTGCGCCAAACGGCCTAGCAGTCCCCCGATGCGCCAGCGCCGCCAGGTCTGTGCCAAGAAATCCGGCGGTTCCGGCCAGGCCTTTTCCGCCTTGTAAAGCTGGCGTGCAGCCTCGCGCCAGCGCTCCTGCTCGACCGCTTGGAGCGCTTGGGCCAGGTGATCACGCGCCCGGAGGTGTTTCGCCACGCTGGCTTACCGGGCTCGACCGATGTCGGTGATGACCTGCGTGTCATCCTCGCGGGCATTGCCCGCGGCCTCGCTCAACACCTTGAACAGCCTCAAGGCTTCGTCTCCCCGTCCCTGCCGAACCGCGTCGCGCAGCTCCTCTAGCTGCCGATGATAAGCCGCGGCCTGTTGGGGGTTGACCTGGCTGGCGTGTCTGCAACTCTCCAAGGCCGCCCAGACCAACCGGACCTCCGGAGGGAGCCCCTCCAGCAGCCGTTCGGTTTCCTCGGTCAGGCGCTTCAGGGCAGGCTCATCCGCCTCCTCAAGCGCGACTTCGAAGCGCTCAATCAGGTCGTCTGCCTGTTTTCGCGTGGGGGCCGGCAGCATGTCCTCCGCGAACGAAAGCAGGCGCCGGAGCATGTTGCGTGCCAATTCCGCCTCGTTGATGGTGGGCGAGACGAACTGGCGCAGCTTTTTCACAGCTCCCTGCGAGGCAGCAAGGGCCTCCGGGCGCACCTGGTCGGTGCGTTCGTCGACCACCTGGTTCGCGCGTTGCACGACGTCCACCGCAATGTCCAACCCGCGTTCGACGCCCACCTGGGTGAAACTGCCATCTCCGAGCTGCTTCAGCAGGCCGTCCAGCTCCTGATAAATGGCCTCGTCGGCCTTGCCTCGGGAAAATGTGCGGCTGACCTTGACCGCCGGATTGTGTTTCAGGCTCGCGGTGATCTGGAGAACGCTGCAGGTTTCATCCAGGTCGAACAGGGCGAGCACCTCGGTGCCTTTCGGATAGGCCTTGTCGAGCCCAAGCCACATGTCCCCGATCGGCTCATCCAGACCAGCGACATGGTCGTGATTGAAAAAGCGCAAATGAAGCAGGCGCTGCCCGTCCGCCACCGTGACGAAGGTGTGGCTGCTGCGCACCGGCAGCACCTCATTGCGCGCAACCACACAGTGACGAGGATTGTCGATGAGGCGGATGAAGTAGTCACGCGAGACCGTGCCCACTTTCTCGACCAGTCCGGCTGCCACGATGGCAGCGCCTTCGGCCACGGCGGTCATGGGGCGAGGGTGAACCACCACCCGGTCGCCGAAAGCGGCGCGCATCCGTTTTTGCACGAGCGGAATCTGAGCCGAACCACCGACCAGCAGCACCCGGTCCAGGGCTTCCAGCGGAAAATTGGCCTCCGTCAGCATCTGCTGGCAAATCACCACGGTCCGATCCACCAGCGAGGCAATGTGGGTCTCCAGGTCCGCGCGGGTCAGCGGCACCTCAATCAAGATTTGCATACCGCTCTCATCGAGCAGGGGCGTGGCAGGGCTGACCATGGTGCGTTCGACCCCACTGAGGGCGATCTTGGCTTGCTCGACAGCCTGCCGCAGGTCAGCGGTGAACCGCCGCCGGTGTCCTTCGGGCAAGCGCGTGATCAGCCGCTGAATGTCGGCAACGCCCTCCTCTCGGGCCACGACCTGCAACACGTGCGCCTCCAGGGCCAGATCCACATCGTTGCCTCCGAGCCAGAGGTCACCCGCCTTCGCGCTTTCGATAAACGTGTTCTCTGCAGCCGTGATCAGCGAGGCATCAAAGGTTCCCCCACCGAAGTCGTAGACGAGAATGGTCAGAGCATCCCCGGCGTCGTGGGCATAGGAAATGGCGGCGGCGGTGGGTTCCGGCAGCAGTTCCACTTGCTGCAACCCAGCCCGCGTCCCGGCAATGCGGGTCGCATGGCGTTGCTTGTCGTTGAAGTAAGCTGGAACCGTCACCACCGCGCGGGAAATGGCCACCCCTGGGCGTCCGGCGTTCGCCAGGTAGGTCTGGGCATTCGCGAGCACCTTGGCCAGAATGGCAGCCGAGACGTCTTCCGGGGCGAGACACTGATTGCCCATTCGGATGGCGAGCCCCTGGTCGGTCCCTCCCTCCGGAGCCTCGACCTTCAGGTGACCGAAACGCTTCAGGTAGTCCTGCACGGCTGGTTCTGCGTGCCCTCGTCCCACGATGCGTTTGACCGAGACCACCACGCGCTCCGGGGCAGCCACCAGCTGGGCCATCGCCTCCTGGCCGACGCGCGCCCCCTCTGGCGTATAGGCCACGGCCGAGCGTGTGAGCACCCGCTCGGGCGGGGCGTTGTCAGGGGCCGTAACGACCTCCAGCGAGGCAAATTTGAAGGCGCCGACGCTGTTCGTCGTGCCGAGATCGATGCCGATGGCGAGGCTCATGGAATGCTCCTGATGGCAGGGGGGACAGCGGAGGGTGGCGGGGCCGGAGGAATTCTCAGCAGGCTTCCCACCTGGAGGGCGCGCGGCCTTATCCCGGGGTTGGCGTGCATCAGCCAGTCATAGCGCTCTTCGTCCCCATACGCGGCTAGCGCCAGGGCGCTGAGGGTGTCACCGGGCACCACCCGATACAGCCGCGGTTCGCCGACCGGGGCGATCGCCGCTACCGGAAGGTCCCGCGTCGCCAATGGGGTGGGCGTTGCCACTCCTTCCACGAGGGCTGGGGGCTGAGGCGTTCGATTGGCCTCGGCCACACGGTCCTGTGGGGGGCCGCTCGCCCAGCCCCGCCCGATAGGGAAACCGGCCAGCAGCCCGATCGTCAGCCCCAGGGCCAAGGGGGCGCCCCACGGGCGAAGCCATCCTGGCGGTCGAGGCGGGGAAGGGGTTGGGACGGATGGCAATCGCCAAAGGGCCTGCAAAGCACCTAAGTCTGCGCCGCACTGCGCGCAAGGGCCGGCTGCGGGTGCGGTGCGTCCGCAGGCCGGACACGCCTGCGCTGCGCTGTGGTTGCTCACGAGAAACCCTCACCGGGGATCCACGCACCTGGTGGGGTGCGTATGCCGAAGGATGATCGAACCGCTCGAGCGCTGGATTGCCACACGGGCAAGCAGCCCTCCCTCGCTTACCCGGCCCAAAACAAAAAGTAACCCTTTTGGACACAGTTCGAGCAGCGCGGCAAAAGAACGCTGCCTTCAGGCGATCTTAGGCTGGCCCGCAAGCGGTCACCCGCCCCGCGAAGGATTCGTTTCTCGGCAGGCAGCGCGAGAGGCAAAAACGGCCAGACGCACAGGGCGATCGGTCGGTCTGTGCGTGCCCGGCCTATCGGCAGCGCTGACATCGTCGAAGCGGAGCACGAGGGCCCCTGTTGTCAGGATGGTCGGGATGGAGGGTAAGTGATGGATTGACATGAAAACCGCCACCATCCTCCACCCCATCGACTGCGGACGCTTGGCGCTAAAAATTTTCCGATGTGAACACGTCTGGAATCGCGACCGGGTGTTTGGAGGCTTTGACTTCCGTTGCAAACGGCACCCCCTCGACGGTTTCGGGGTTGCGCTTAGCCCGTGCGGATGAGCTCCATTCCCCCCGCTGCCCCACAATCGGCCGTGCGGCTTCGTCGCCTGGCCATCCCCATCACGCTGGCACTGGCCGTGACAGCCACCCCCTTTCTGCATAACGCCCCGGACCACCCGGCTGTACCCTCGCGGCACACGCGCGCGGTGTTCATCTCGCAGCACGGGGGCGCCCTGTTTCACCATACGGGCACGCTGGACGAGGTGCTGCACGGGGTGGCAACCTCCGGCTACAACGAGGTGTACTTCGGCGTCTACGGCCTGGGCGGGCCGTTCTTCCCCAGCCGCCACGGCCCCTCCAACCCCGCCTATGTGCCACCCTGGACGGATCCACTGCGCGAGGCGATTCGGCAGGCCCACCGCCAGGGGTTGAGGACTGGGGCCTGGTTCGAGTACGGCCTGATGCTGCAGCCCGGTAGCGCGATCGCCAGACGCCATCCCGAATGGCTGCTGCGGCTGCCCGGAGGCCGGAGCGTGGTCGAGGGCCGGG
>JAYKJB010000017.1 GCA_035285325.1 Candidatus Sericytochromatia bacterium | reverse complement strand
GGCCAAGCCCCGCGCCATACTTGGCATCGGCCCGCGCCTCACGCCTCGCTTGGCAATGCTGGCAGCGGCAATCGCGCACCGGGCGGGGATGGTTGCGGTGGGCATGGACACGGGCATAGTTCTCGGCATTGTCCCGCAGCCGGTTCTCGCGGCAGTAGATGCACCAGCAGCGGGGCTTCGGGGTCTTGCGGTCGGCGCACGACTTCGAAGGGCGGCGGAAGGGATTGTCGCCAAAGCGTTCGATGCGGGGTCGCCCACGCGGGCGGGCCAGCCCTGCCTCACGGACGGCGTATTGCACCGTGCTGAGGCTGACGCCGACCTGCGCGGCGATGGTGGCCAGCGGAGTTGCGTTGGTCGCGAGGGTCAGGATGGTGGTCCGGGTCTCGTCGGTCATCGTCAGAGTTCGTAGCGGTCGGCCCAGCTGCGGGCCAAGCCTGGGGGCAGGTAGTCAATGACGCGGCCACTCGCGACCGCGAGCTTGACGGCACGATCCCGCGCACTGTCATCCAGTCGGGACTTGCGGCAGGTCACCGACATCGCATTGGGCTCCTCGAACTCGCGGGTCTCCTTAAGGCCCTCGCGCAGCAGCTGCAGGTTTTCCGCGGTCGGGCTTTCCTTGAGTACCCGCGACAGCATCAGCACGGTTGACGCCTCCTCGCTGATGCCGGAGGACTCCTTCAGTCGCTTGAGGGTCGGCGGGAAGTAGCGATCCAGAGGGTGCGGGTCTTGGTTTAACTGGGCCGCCGCCACCACGACCACACCGTACTCCCGGGCGACATCGCGGAGCGCCCGTGCGGCCTCGGTCACCTGCACCCGGTAGTTGCTGGTGGCTGGGCCAAAGTCCATGCGGTGGAAGTGGTCGACCACCACCACCCGGATGCCCGCTTCCGCCACGGCCCGGCCCACCCATTGCGCGAGGCGCGTGATCGTAATGCGGCGGTCGGGCGGGAAATGCACGAAGGGGTTCTCGGCTTGCTCGGCCAGCATGGCCTCATGCGCCTCCTGGCTCCCTTCAGGCAGGCTGGCCCAGTCATTCCGGGCCACGCTGACCCAGGGCAGCCCCAGCTGCCACGCAGCCCACTGCCGCCGCAGGTCGGATGGGTCCAACTCGAGCGGCACATACAGCACCGGCACCTTGGCCTCGGCCCACCCCTCCATCTGCGACATCAGGAAGGCGGTCTTGCCGTTCCCGGTAATCGCGCCGACCATGTGGACCTCGCCGGGCAGCAGCGGCCCCATCAGCCGGTTGAGGTCATGCCAACGCCAGCGCGGGGCGTTCGACAAGTCCTGCCGCCCGCGGCTGATCGCCTCATCCCGTTGCGCCTCGCGAAGCGCGGGCAGGGTTGGCTCCTCCACCACGGGCGCATCGGGCGCGGCCAGCTGCAGCGTGGTGCCCGTGGCGGTGCGGCGGGTGGGCTTGCGGGCCTCCGCCGCGGCGATGCTTCGCACGACCGCCTCGACCTCGGGACTAGGCAGGGGCTCGGGCCACTTGGCGTTTAGCCCATCGGCCATCGCCTGGACGGTCGCGATGTCATGCCCCTGCGCAAACGCCCAGCCCACGAATCGCGTGAGCGTGTGGTTGCGGGTGCCGCTCTGCACCGTGAGGAACGGCAGCATCCACGCGGGTAGCCGATCCGGGGGCGGGGCACTGCGATCCGCCTGGCCCTGCAGGCGTGGGACGAGACCAGGCGGCAGCAGCGCCACATCCTCGAGGCGGCCGACCCACCGGTACTTGGTGCCGGTGACATGCGTGGACGGCGGGAGCAGGACGTAGCCCATGTCACCGCGCACATCGAGCTTCGCCCCCAGCTGGCCGTTGGGGATGTGTCCGCCCGGATGGCGATACCAGCGATGCCGCCCGCGCCCGGTGGTCACCTCGAGCGTGGGTTCCGCGAGCAGTCCCAGCGCCTGGGCGGTCGCCTCGCCCTCCGGCCCGTCGATGTCGAGGACGACATAGCCCGATGGCCCCGGCAGGCACCCCACGTTGGCCGTGGGCCACTGCAGCCACCACTGCCGCACTTGCGCGACATCGGCACTGGCTTCGCGCAGGCCCCGCGAGGGGCGCGGGTGCTTGCCGGGGCTGGGGCAGTCGGCCAGCGGACAGGTGCAGCGGCCTCCGACTATGCCGTGGAGCGGCACCAGCACGAAGCCGCGCTCAGCGTAGGCCACCGCCATGCGCCCCACGGCGCTCAGGTCGGGCTGCGCGGTCATGCGATCCGCCCCAAGATCTTGGCCGCCTCGGGCGTCATGTCGCCGGTCACCGGGTCGTACAGCTGGATCGTTGGCGAGGCCACCGGGCCATAGTCATCCAGGTACGGCTTGGCCTCGCCGAAGAAGGTCGCGGCGTGTTTGATGTACTTGCCCGGAATCTTCTCCCGCTCGACGTAGGCGGCATACGCCCGCACCCCCGCGAGGATCGCCGCGGGGTCTTCGCCCGCCCGGACCCGAGCGAGGTAGGCTTTCCACGCCTTGCCCTTGGGGTTGGCTGGCCGTTTGGGGTACGCCGCCCAAGCGGCCTCAAAATCAGCCCGCAGGGCGACATCTTGGTTCTGATCGTTGGTCGTAGGTACTGATACTGATACTGGTACTGATACTGATATGGTTCGACGAGCCCTCGACGACTTGTCGTCGAACGCTCGACGATTCCTCGCCGAAAGGGCATTACCGGCCTTCGTGCGATTGCAGCTAAGGCATAGCAGCTGAAGGTTTTGCGGCGTGTCACCTCCACCATCGCGTACAGCCACGATGTGGTCGATTTCGCCCAACGTGGGGTCATTATCGTACCGATTGGCCTTGCCGCGCTTGCAGGTCACGCCACACCGCGCACACATCCCCTGCGCGAGTGTCCACACACGGTCGGCCAGTGCCCTCGCCAGCCGCTTGCGTGGTGCCGGTGGTACGGCCTGTGGGGCCTCCTCGACATCTCCGGCAATGGGGGGCAGGCAGGCGCGATAGTTCGGCCGGTCAATCTTCTGGTGCTTGGTAAACCCGACGATCTGAATGACGCGCTGGCCGCTTTCCGTGACCCCGCGCCGGAGTCGGCCGATTGCCGCCAGCGTGTCCACGGGCTTGGCCGCGGACTGGCTGGTCATCGGGTAAATGAAGGCGTCGATCTGCTTCTGGTTGTCGACCAGTCGGCCTGCATCATCGGCCATGCTGATCAGGCCCAAGAAGACCAGGCGCGTGGACGAGTCCAGTGGGGCCAACTTCTCGTCCACCCAAAACTCGGGCTTGATGGTGCGAATCCGCGGCATTATCGCGTCCAGGTCTTCGCCCGGCCGACCAGCCCCGGCGTCACGCAGTCATGCCACGACATGTGGCAGCGATCACAGGTCCAGACCTGCGGCCACTTCTCCGCATCAGGCATCAGCGCCCGTGGCGCGAGGTGATGCCACTGCAGCTTCGTCACCGCACCGCACACCTGGCACGGCTGCGGCTGCCAGCCATTGTTGACGCGAGGCAGCTGATCGAGGTCGGTGCCCGGTGGCAGTTCAGCCTTCGGCACCCACGGGCCAGCATGCCCGAGGTCGCGGGTGGCGATGCGGTCGCACGGCTGGCAGTAGTAGCACAGGTGGTCGATATGGCCGGGGTACACGGCCAGCGCAGGCGGGCGGCCACACCCCTGACACAGCCCACTCACGGGCACCCCCAGGCATCGCCCGGCAGGCGCACGGGCTGGCATCGATTCTGGGGGCCGTTTGGGGGCCTTTTAATCTGGCCTTCGGGCGCGTTTCGGGGGGTTTCGGTGTCGTTTCGGTCATCGTCAACCCCTGAAATACCAACAACTTCCGGGGTTTCGCCTGACCGAAAATCCGCTAGGTTGTAGGTTCGATTCCTACGCGGCGCACTCTGTAAAGGCTTACGCTTCATCAACTTACGCGGTGGCAGGGTTTCGGGGTTTGGGGCCAAAGGGCTGTTTGGGGGCTGTTTGGCGTCGAGGGCCGCGAACGCCAGCTTCACTCGATCATCCCGACCCTTGAGGTAGCGACTCGCCACCCGCAGATCGGTGTCGTTGATGGCCGACATGGCCGCGCCGATGTCTCCGGTCTCCGCCAGCACATCGTTGAACAGCATCCGGCGCAGGCCGTGGGCCGCTCGCCGCTCCCGGTGGGGCACTCCAGCCGCATCCTCGGCCCGCCTGAGCGCCGCCCACAGCGACTGCCCGGAGTAGACCTCACGGCCCGACTTCTTGCTGCCGACCGGGAACACCCAGCCGGTGCCGCCCGTCCTGGGGCGCACGGCCTCAAGGATCGCGAGCGACTTGGCCCGCAGCGGCTGCGTCCACTCCCGGCCCACCTTGTCGTAGGCAGCCCGCCAGGTGACCGTGCCGGAGGCCGGGTCGATGTCTTCCCACCGCAGGTGCAGGACCGCGTTCTGCCGAACGCCCTGTAGCCCGCACAAGGCCAGCACGGCATGCGCCCGCCATGTCCGGCTCCCCTCAAGCGGAAGGTGCGCCAGGATGGCGTCCAGCTCCTCCTGGCGGTATTCGCCGGGCGGGGTCAGCCGCTGCTCCTTGGCCACCTTGTACCGATAGTCCCGCATCTCGTCGCGGCTGATGTAGCGGAGCCGGTGCCCCCAGCTGTAGACCGTCTTCACGGTCTTGAGGATCTGCCCGATGGTGGAGGGGGCGAGCCCGCGGCCCTCAAGGTGGCCCCGGAAGGCGGTAATGGTCTGCATGCCCAGGTCTTCCGCGACCCGCTCCGGGCTCACATACGCTTCCCATTGCCGCCAGTACTGGGCGTAGAGGCGCTGGGTCTTGGGGCGCAGGGTGGGGAACTCCGCCTCGGCATACTTGAGCCAGAGCTCCTGGGTGGTGAGCGGCACCGGCCCGGCCACCGGCTTCACCCGGTACTCGGCGAACGCCTTGGCCCAGACCACCGCTTCCTTCCGGGCCTCCTTGGTGTTGGGCCACGACTTCTTCCGGCGCAGCCCCTTGTCGCGCCAGACGGCCACGATGCGGTCGCCCTCCACGAACAGGCTGACCGTGTGCCCGTGGTCGCCGTAGCGCCCCTGTCCCAACCGTGTGCGTGTCATGTGAGTCGCTGGGCCTCCCGAATGGCGTCTGCCCGTGCGGCCTCGAGGTTGGGCCGCCGCGGGACGATCACCCGACGATACCACCGCCTGCGGCCATCGCGCCGGGCCATGCCGATCACTTCCCATTCCGGCAGCTGGCCCCGGAGCCAGTTGGCGCTGCGGCCTGAGCGGGCCACGGCCTCCTCCTCGGTCAGCCAGTCCAGGTACGCCGCCATGCACTGGCGCACCCGATCACAGACGGATTCGATGCTGTCGGCTTGCACCTTGTGGCCATGTCGCCGGAGCAGGGCCGCCTCCTCGCGCACATCGGCCAGCAGCTGTTCCAGATTCACGCGGCCTCCATCGCCGTCCACACCCGGCACCCATCCCGTTCGTCGCCCGTGGGGCGGGCCAGTCCCAGCCGTTCCAATTCCGGCAGCCGCCGCTGCGCCCCGGTGTGCCAGTTGAGGCGCTGGTCGATTTCCCGATAGGTGAGGTCGCCATACTGGCGCAGCACGGCCAGCACACAGGCCCGCTGGCCACTGGCCGCGGGGGCGGCCCGCTCCGCCGCCTGATGGCTGGTGACGGGATCAGTCGCCCGCGCCCTGGTCTCGGGCGCGAACAGCGGCAGGTCGGCCGCCTGCTGGGCCGCGCCCGCCATGAGGTGCTGGGCGACCAGCTTGTGCCAGCCGTGGCTCACCGCCGCG
>JAYKJB010000016.1 GCA_035285325.1 Candidatus Sericytochromatia bacterium | reverse complement strand
CTGGTCCTGTTTGATTGCCACGCCTATGAACAGCGCAGTTTTCAGGCTGCCGCAGCCGCCCATGTCCACCGTTTGACCTACCTGCCCGTGCGCCTGAGCCGCGAGACGGCCACGCTGGCACGCGGATTCCAGGGCGTTTGCTGCTTCGTGAACGACACGCTCGACCGCGCGGTGCTGGAGATCCTCGCCAACGGTGGCACCCAGGTCGTGGCCATGCGCTGTGCCGGGTTCAACAACGTCGACTTACAGGCGGCCTCGGCCCTGGGATTGGTGGTGTTGAGAGTGCCCGCCTACTCGCCCCACGCCGTGGCCGAGCACGCCGTGGCGTTGTTGCTGTGCCTCAATCGCAAGATTCACAAGGCGTATGCGCGGGTGCGGGAGGGGAATTTCTCTCTGAACGGCCTGATGGGCTTCGACCTGCACGGCAAGACCGTGGGCGTCATCGGAGTTGGTCGCATCGGGCATTGTTTCGCGCGGATCATGGCAGGCTTCGGTTGCCGAGTGCTGGCCTTCGATCCCCATCCCGATCCGCGCGTGGCCGACGGCGTGCACTACGTGTCACTGGAAGACCTGCTTTCCGAGTCTGACATCATCAGCCTGCACGCCCCGCTGACTCCCGACACCCGCCATCTCATCAACCGAGAATCTCTCGCCAAGATGAGACGCGGCGTGGTGTTGATCAATACCAGCCGTGGGCCGCTGGTGGACACGCAGGCGTTGATCGAAGCGTTGAAACAGGGGCAGGTCGCCGCGGCGGGACTGGACGTCTACGAACGGGAAGCCGGAATTTTCTTCGAAGATTGGAGCGACACGGGTCTCCAGGATGACACGCTGGCCCGCCTGCTGAGTATGCCGCAGGTGCTGGTGACGGGCCATCAGGCCTTCCTGACCGAAACAGCGTTGCAGAACATCGCCGAGGTCACCCTGCTGAATCTCGATGCGTTCGAACGCGGAGCGCCCCTCGAAAACGCCGTCACTCCGGCATCGGTCCTGCCTCCACGCATCTGACGAACGCAGCGGCCGCGCGTCCGTTGGCGCTGCCGGTCGACGGCTGGCCTCCTCATGCGGTAATCTTTGGCACCCGATAGCAGCCTGGCGGCCTGAGCCACCGGGAAAAACCCATCACCGGAAGGGGAATACGATGTCCACGGATTGGCTTGAGCGTCTGCGCTGGCGCTATGCGACCAAGAAGATGGATCCGACACAAACCGTGTCCGAAGCCAGCCTGAGCCGGATCATCGAGGCCATTCGCCTCGCCCCCACCTCGAGTGGCCTGCAGCCCTTTGAGCTGCTCGTCGTGACCAACCCGGCGCTGCGGGAGCAGATTCGCCAGGTGGCCTGGGGCCAGGCACAGGTCACGGAAGGTTCCCACCTGCTGGTGTTCGCGGCCTGGGACACCTACACGGCCGAACGCATCAACATGATGTTCGACCTGGTGAATCAGGTCCGGGGCAGCACCAATGAGGGATGGGAGCGCTATCGCGCCAAATTGCTCGCGGAGTATCCCGCTCGCGACGCCGAGACCAATTTCCAGCACGCGGCGCTTCAGGCTTACATTGGCTTGGGCTTTGCCCTCGCAGCCGCCGCGCTGGAAGGTGTCGACGGCACCCCGATGGAGGGCTTCGAACCGGACGCGGTCGATCGCATTCTCGGCCTGCGGGAACGCGGCCTGCGCAGCGTCGTGCTGCTGCCCCTCGGCCATCGCGACGAGGCGAACGACTGGCTGGCCAAGCTACCGAAGGTGCGGCGGCCGGTGGAACGATTCGTGACGCGCGTCGAATAGCGACGTGACCACCGGGCGAGTTTTACCTTGTTCGGTGGTCATCAGTGGGCGATACTGGATTCGAACCAGTGACCTCGATCTTGTAAGGATCGCCGTCTAACCGCTGACATAATCGCCCGAGGATAACACCTTAACACGCCCGTGCGAGACGCCTCAACCCTCCGGCGAGGGGGCAGGTTGCCCGGGCTGAGCCGTGGCCTCATGTCCATCGACCCCTGACAGGGGCACGGGTTCCAGCTGTAGACGATCGGCCCAGGCCCGCTCCATCGGTTCGATGTAAAGATTTTGAACCAGCACCTGCACCATCGCGAGCAGCGGAACGGCAATCAAGGCGCCTGCAAAGCCGAACAGGTTGGCTCCGACCAGCAGGGCCAGGAAGACCATGCCCGGTGACAGGGCCACGGCGCGGGAAAACACGATCGGAGCCACGACATTGCCCTGAATCAGATTGCCGACAGCAAAGATCATCACCACCGCCGCCGCAGTCTTCCAGCCCACCGTGAGCGCCACCAGAACGGCCGGGATGGCCCCCAGCAGGGACCCGACCAAGGGAATCAGTTCGAAGGCCCCCGCCAGCAGGGCCAACGCCAGGGAGAAGGGAACCCCGGCGAGGGTCAAGGCGAGGGCGAGATAGGCACTCAGGAAGGCAATGCTGGTCAGCACGCCCTGCACATAACCGCCCAGCTTCAAGGCGACCGGCTCGAACTGAGCTTCCAGGGTCGGCCGGTGGGCAGGCGGGGCCAGCGCCAGCAGGCCTCGCTTGAAATCAGGTCCGTCGAGCAGGATGAAGCACGTCAGCATCATCACCACCGCAAAGGTGGCGAAGCCTCCCAGCAGGCGGGTGGCCCAACCAAGTGTCGAGGTCAACCAGGTACCGGCATTCGCAGACAGCGTATGAATGGCGGAGTCCATGTCGGGCAACAGGCGATAGCGCGCATCGAATCCCTGGAGCCAGGCATACGAGGCGCGCACATTCTTCATGTAAACCGGGAAGTTCTGGGCCAGTTGCTGCGACTGTTCAGCCAGAGTGGGCACCAGGGCCATGGTCAGGGTCAGCAACACCCCCACCACGGCCCCGAACATCCCGGCGATCGCCAGCGGTCGCGACCAGTTCCAGCGGGTCTGCAGCCAGCGCACCCCGGGATACAGGCCTGAGGCCAGAATGGCAGCGACCAAGATCATCACCAGAACATCTGGAATGCGCAGCGCTGCCGCCGCCAACGCCAAAATCCCCAGGGTCAGGACGACCGACCGGGCCGACAGGTGAATGGTGATGGTCTGTGCCGACACGCGAGTCCTCCTAGAAGACGAATCGGGAGAACAGCCCCACGTTCGACCCCAGAAAACTGTAATCGGGTTGCGAGGCCGTCGCGTTGATCACGAACCCCTCCAGCACCAGGCTGAACCAGTCCGTGAGGCGCACGGCGCTCTCCGCCGTGAACTGATTACGCCACTCGAGTTCCCCGATCTGGTCGTACATCCGCAGCTGAGAGCGCAGCGACAGCGTATTGGTCCAACGGGGGAGGGTCACATCCCGCAAGGTCAGATAGACCGAATGGCCCAGATAGCTCGTCTCCCGAACCGCCGCGCGGAGCGCATCGAACTGGTAGCCATGGAAAAAGAGGCTGTTCTCGCCCAGCGGGAAATAGGCCACGGCCCCCCCGAAGGCATCGCCATCCAGGCGATTGGTCGAACCGGGGCGCTCCCCCTGCTTGTAGAGCATTTGAACACCGGCGTACCCGTACAGCGGCCCCCAAAGGCGGGCAGAGGCCAGGCTCGTGCCTGACAGAAAGGTGGCATCAAAGTCAGGGTTGAAATGGTAGCGCGAGTTCAGCGCCTGCGCCCGCACCAGCACGCTGCGATCATTGTCCGACCAGGCGGTCCAGGCCACGTCAAGGTTGTTCCGCATCACCCAATCGGGTGTTCCTCCGGCCTGCTGTTGCAGGTTGGTGGTGGATTCGAGGGACGGCTCGAATCGCACGACCCACGACTTGCTGGAGGCCATGGCCGGCTGTGGGTCCAGACCCAAGAGCAGCAATGCCAAGCCCAGAATCTGCGGGCATCCGGCACGGCAGGGGCTCGCGCGCTCAGGCCCGCTGCGTGGGCGCTGCAAGGCGGTTGCTGGGACCAACGCGGGGCCTCCGTGGCCGGTGGAGTTTCCTGTACCTTGCCCACAGGGCAAACGGCCCCAGCATCGTACGAGGGCGGTGGCGGTGCGTCAAGCACCGGTTTGCAAGGCAGCGCCGGAAGGCGCTATCATGCGACGAAGAGGTCTCGCTTGTCTCCACTTTCTGCCCGCCGCATCGCCCCCTTGGTACTTCAGCCCTCGCCTCGACCCGATTGGGATCATGCCAGGACGCCACGCGCCTTGCTGCGCACCCCTGATGCTGAGTGGGGCGCGGCTCTGCTGTTCGAGCAGCAGCCGGACGGCTTCTGGGCACCGTCCCACCTTCGCGAGGAGGACGGACTGTCGTGGCGCTTGAAGGACGAGACCTGGCGATTTCTGGAACGCCTTGCGCTTCAGTTGACCCGAGGGGGAGAACCGCTGCCCCTGAACCTGACATCCGTCGAGTTGAGCCCCGAGCAGGTGGAATACGTGTTCGCCGTGGACGCGACGGCGCGGCTGGTCATGTCGGTGTCGCTGGTGGAGCTTGCGGAGGAAAGGACCTCCGTGTTGCGCTACCGTTTCACCTGGGAGGGGGATGACCAGGCGGTAAGCCTCAGTCTCAAGCCCTGGCTGGACATCCGCCGCTGTGGGCAAGCCCCCGATCCCGCTCGTCACCGGGTCAACCCGGTTGATGCCCAACACCTCACCGTCGTCAACACCAACCACTGGCTCGCCTTCCGCTTGAGCCGGGAAGCCGAGTTTTTGCCTGCCCGAGAGCAGCGCGACGTGCGCTACCCCCTGGGTGAGGGGCACCGCCTGACGACCGACCAGCACGTTCATTTCAAGCCAACCCAAACCAGAGCCTTCGCCCCGGGCGTATGGCGAACCTCGCTGGGCGAACCGCTGGACCTCTTCGTCCAGGCTGGGCTGGCCGAGGCAGCCCTGCTGGGTGCGCTCGAAACCGCACAGGCGGTCTGCTCGACAGCCCTCACCAGGCAGCAGGCACGCTATGAAGACTGGATGACCCGCTGGTCCCACCTGGACGAGCGGGTGGCCCGCCACCTCTATGTGGCAGCGGAGAAATTTTGGATTCGCACAGAGACGGGTGAGGTGCCGGACGCGGACGCGTCACCCGCCCGACGTTGCCTGACGCGGTTGGCGCTGGACGGCCTGCGCCAGAACTGGAAGACGCTGGAAGCTGCCGGCAAGTGGCCTCAGGTGCTGCACACGCTGGACGGCTGGTTGAGCTACCAGGATCCACGCTCGGGGCGTTTTCCCATTCGCTGGCCGGGGGGCGAGACGGCGCGTCAGTGGTTTGCGAAAACGGGTTCCCTGCCGGCGGACTACTACGAAGCGAGTGACCTGGGCTTGCCGTTGTTCACCTGGGTGGGCGAAGCCTGGGAACAGCTGGCCGCGAGTGACCGCCTGGAACCGCTCTGGGAGGCGTATCAGCGTATGTTCCAGGGGTTCAAGCTCTCTCGGCTGACGCGTCGCCACGGAGGCCCGGTCCTGCTCGAGAATGGCATGCTCCTGTTGCTGCCACACCATGGTTGGATGGATGCCAAACGAACCGTCTTCACCGACAAACTGACGGTGACCGACCTCCCGGCCCGTTGCCCCCTGGCCTGGCATTTGCAGGACGTCGCCCAGTTCAAGGACAGCCACTATACCTGGGAGCAGTATCAGTATCCGACGTTCTACCTACCGGAGGCCAATGCCCTCTGGTTGCGCACGTTGGAAGTGGGCATCCGGCTGGCGTCATGGGCGGGCAAATCGGACTGGGTCGACGAGCTGCAACAGATCGAGGCCAGCCTGAGGGAGCACTTCAAGGGCATTCTTTGGAACCAGCGCGCCGCCAATCTATACAACGCCGTCACCCTCGATCGACGGATCGACGGAACGCCCACCGTCGCGGCCATCGAAGCGGCCGCGCTGTTGGGGGAACCTTTTTTCTCCCGCCTGGAACTGGAACAGATCTGGCAAACGGCACGCAACCGACTCCTCCTGACGGATGGTGACACGGGAACCGCCGTGGGATTGCTGGCCCGCGACACGGCTGAGCGCCTGTTTCAAGACGGCTCACAGCTTCACGATGCCGTCTGGCATCCCCGTGCCCTGCCGGCCGTGCTGCGATTGCTGCGGCACCTGGGCCAGGAAGCGACCCGGCGCGACATGGTGGAAGCCTTGCTAACCCACGGTCACGACGAAGGGGCCCTTTTTTACGTCCAGGAGGCCTTTGTGCCGGCGGAGGGTCCCAACCCGACCGCTGCCTCCAGCGGTGCCTTACGCCCTGTCCCGGTGAGGTCCACCCGGGTGTGGTGGAGCCAGTGCGCCGACGTACTCTGGGAGAACGCTGCCGAAGGCTGAAGCCGGTCAGGAAGACGGGACCATCCCCCCATCGGACCGCCACAATGGCTCAGCGCCGGGCCAGATGAAGCAGTTGACGGGTGGGCGAAGTCGGCGGCAACCACTCCCCCTCGAAACCCGCGCGAGAGAACGCGTCCACCAAGGCCTCGCGCGTATAAAATGAAAAGTCGCGCGGACTGGTGGCACGCAGACCCCGACTCATCGGGTCATCGGGGGCAACCCACTCGAAAAGCGCGTGGCGGCCCGCCAGGGCCGTGACCATTTCAGCCAGCTGTGACAGCGCGATCTGATGGGTGAAGACCAGGTGGTGGACCAGCGCCAGAAATAGCGCTGCCTCGGCGCGCAATCGTTCCCAGGCAGCCGCGCGCTGAGTCCCGCACCAGCCCATCCCTCCCCCCGGATGACAGATATCCAGGCACAGAGGCAGCAGGTCCAGCCCCTCAGCCCGACTTCGGGCGTAGAGAGCAGCGAGACAAGCCTCATCCTGGTCCACCGCCACCACCGAAATTCCTCGGCGGGCAGCCAACAGCGAGAAATGCCCCGCATTCGCTCCCACGTCCAGCAACGTTTGGGGTCTCCAGCGTGCCAGCCACTGGTCTACCAAGGCCTGCTTGGTGGCCTGTTCTGACTGATCCATGCTCGGGCAGGTCTGATAGTAGGCCAACCACGGCGCCGCTGGGGGCGCCACCCGTCGAGCGCGCAGTTCCCGCCTGACGCCGGCCAGAAAGGTTTGCCGGATGCGGGGGAGGTGGGGGGAGGAGAAAGTGGGGCGCTCGGCCGGCGACACCTCCGAGTGAGCAGCTTGCTCCAGGCGAGCCTGCCAGGCCAACCGGACCGCCGCCCAAGGATGACGCAGCCAGTACGTCGCAGGCAAGAACGCCAGGGCTTGGCGCGAATTCACGCCCCAAGCGGGATCTTGCAGGCGCGCCCGGGCCAGGTCCCTCTGGCCGGCTTCGAACAACCTGAGAGGATTGAGGCACAATCGCTCGAATTGCTGGTGGGGAGTCCAGAGCAGGTGCTGAGAGGCGGGCCCGAATGAACCCCAGTCAACAAAGACCGGGCGCCCCCCCTGAAACAGCACATTCCAGGGGTGCCCGTCGAGCAGTTCCATCTCCGCTTCAGCGAGTTGCTCGGCCACCTCCAGAATCGTGTCAGCGGCGTCCTGAAGCATCGGAGCCGGCCATTCGTGAGGGTAGCTGATCCAGCGAACGCGCTCGTGGGTCAGGTGCAGCGTCCCGTCGGACAAGACCTGCTCCTGCGCCGACACCAGGGTTCCCCGGTTCACCAGCTGACGAGTGGCCGGATGCGCGAGGACCGAGCGCATCCATGCCACGGCCGAGGGAAAAATGCGGCGCGTCGGTTGCCCGTCGACCCAGTACAGGGCCCCGTGCGGGTCTGCCTGAGACATCGGGTCTCGCTGTTCAGGCTTCACCAGGCGGCCGTTGGGCTCAGCGGGTCGGGTCATCCAGCGCAGATTCAGTCGAACTCGGCCCCAGCAGCCTTTGCTTGAGCAGACGCGACAGGGCAGCGAGTTTTTGGGGGATCAAGCTCAGGCTGATGAAGGCGGAGGCCAGCAGGACATACATCGACTGCAAGCCCGCGCCGGCCGCGGTGGGGTCGACGTAGGCCTGAGCAGGGGAGGCGTCCAGCAGCCAGGCCGCACCCGCCACAGCCGTCATCGTCAGCCAAGGTTGGCGCGAGGAGCAAACATTCGGCAACTTGCTTTGCATAACACCCATCCTATCACGCCGTCCAGGTGAGCCTTGGTGATGCACCTCACCTCATGTCGGCTGACAGGCATTCAGACTGAAGGCGCCAAGCGCGACGGATTGCGCAGCAGGGCATCGAAACGGGCCCGCTTGAGGAAATTTCCGCGACCGGCACGCCCCTGCCAGCGATTGCAGTCGACAATCACCTGCCCCCGGGAAATCACCACATCAGGATAACCCTGGACTTCAAACCCTTCGTAGGTGCTGTAGTCGACCCGCATGTGGTGGGTCGCCGGATTGTTGACGCTGATCACCTCGCGCCGGGCCGGGTCGAACACCACGATGTCGGCATCCGAGCCCACCGCGATCGTGCCCTTCTTGGGGAACATACCGAACAATTTGGCGGCTGCGGTGGAGGTCAGTTCGACGAACTTGTTCAACGAAATGCGGCCGGTTCGCACGCCCCCGTTGTAAACCAGGGCCAACCGGTTCTCCACTCCGGGCGCGCCGTTGGGAATCTTGGCGAAACTGTCCCTGCCGAGTTCCTTCTGTCCGGTGAAGCAGAATGGACAGTGGTCCGTGGCGATCGCCGAGAGATCCCCCATGCGCAACCCGGTCCACAACTCCTGCTGATTCGCGGCGTGGCGCAGCGCGGGCGTCATGACATATTTGGCCCCTTCGAAGTCCGGTTTGTCGTAGTAAGACTCGTCCAGGAACAGGTATTGCGGGCAGGTCTCCGCGAAGGCGTGAACCCCCCTATCGCGGGCGCGCTTCAATTCGTTCAGGGCATCGGCACTCGACATGTGAACGATATAGACCGGGCATCCCGCCACCTCGGCGATCGCGATCGCCCGATGCACCCCTTCCCCCTCCATGCGGGTGGGGCGCGTATGGGCGTGCCAGCGCGGCGCCGTCTTTCCCTCTGCCAGGGCGCGCTTGACGATCTCGTCGATCACGATGCCATTCTCGGCGTGCATGCACACCAACGTGCCGTCTTCGCCGGCCTGCCGCATCGCCCGAAAGATGGTGCCGTCATCGGAGTACAGCACGCCAGGATAGGCCATGAACAGCTTGTAACTGGTCACTCCTTCCTCGGCGAGTCGGGGCATCTCGGGCAAGCGCGCATCCGGCATGTCGGTCACGATCATGTGGAAGCCATAGTCGATGGCCGCGCGCCCCGCCGCCTTCTCGTGCCAGGTTTCCAGTGCCTGGAGCGTCGACTGTCCCTTCACCTGCACCGCGAAATCGATGATGGTGGTCGTGCCCCCGTGGGCGGCCGCTACCGTGCCTGATTCGAAGTCGTCGGCGCTGTTGGTGCCGCCAAAGGGCATATCGAAGTGCGTGTGCGGATCGATGCCGCCGGGAATCACCAGCTTGCCCTGGGCGTCGATGACCTGGCTTCCCTCGATCGACAGATTTTCGCCGATCATCGCGATGCGCTCGCCTTCCACGTACACGTCGGCGAAGTAGTCGTCCACCGCGGTGACAACCCGTCCATTCTTGATCAGAAGACCCATGGCTCCCCTCCTCCACGCGCAAGACGACAGGGCGCACGCGGCCCTGGGCGGCTCTTGCTGTTTACCCGGAATGCGCCCCCCCCATTCTGTTATGATGATGCCCGGCGCTGGGGCCCATTGGCGGCCGCGGGCCCGAGCATACGCTGGAAAACGAGCGAGCGAGGTGAGCATGCCACTGCGTGAATTCCAGATGGGCGACATCCCCGCGATTGCCTCCATCCGAAACGCCTCGGTCGAACTGAGCCCCGACTTTTTCTCCATGACGCTCGACCGTTTCCGCTACGACTTTTACGGCGCGGATCTGCCCTTGACGAGTCGGATCGTGGTGGCCGAGAGCGACTGGCGCGTGGTGGGTTTCTATCACCTATACACGGACGAGCGCTTGCTGGCCCAGGGTCGCTCCAATCTGGACTCCATCCACGTCGCCCCGGAGCAACGGGGCAGCGGCGTGGGGGCCGACCTGATGGCCTCCGCCCTCAACACCGCGCGCGGGTGGGGGGCCCGCTACGTGTCAACGGCCATCCCGGAATCCAGCCCGCGCAGCCTGGCCTTCCTCGAACGTCACGGATTCGAGCGCGTCCGCCGCTTCGACCTGTTGCGCCTGAATCTCCAACCCGACTTGACACCCCCCGCCCCGCTCAACGGCTTCCTCCTGCGCACTTTCAGCCAGGGGGATGAGCCCCGCTTCGTGGCGGCCTTCAACGCGGCCTTTGCGGATCACTGGGACTTCGTGCCACTGGATGCATCGCACGTCCAGATCTGGAATCGGCGCGACTCCTTCGACCCGGAGGGCTGCTTGCTGCTTCAGGATGCGAACAACGGTGAGCTTGCCGCCTTCGTGACGGTGCTGCATCAGACACCACCCGAGGTACAGCCCAGGGTCGCTCGCATTTTTGAGATGGGCGTGGTTCCGGCCTACCGGCGCCAAGGATTGGGTTACCACATCCTGCAACAAGGACTGGCCTATGCCGCCAGTCATGGCTTCACCGCCGTCGATCTGGTCACGGACGCACAGAGTGAAGCCGGGTTGCAGCTCTACGCCAAGGTGGGTTTCACGGACAAGCGCTCCAGCATCGTGCTGCATCGCCCCGTGACCTGACCGTTCAAGACGTGTCAAATCGGACGCCCTTGGGGGGTAAACGCCCTCAAGCGACGCGCCCCGAGGCGGCTGGCTGGCCCACGCGGTCGCCCTCGGGTCGAACCTGTCTGGATACGTGCGTCAGAGGGAATCGTAGATCATGTCGGAGATCAGCGGACGCGAGACGCGATCGTGGACCAAGCCCAAGGTGATCCCGACCAGCGCCCCGACCACCGTTCCGACGATGGGCAGCGTCATCGAGCCGATGGTGGCCCCCACGGCGGCCCCAGCCATCCCGGTCGCCGTGTATCCAACCACGTCGGCGGCGAAGTTGGTGCCCAAGCGTTTGACGTCCGACTGGTCACGGTACTTGTAATCGACGAAGGCATTCAAAGCAGAGGCGGGAATGGCCCAAACGGCGGACGACTTGAGGGCCTTCAGACCTCCCGATACGCCCGCTCCGATGGCCTGCCCCAGGCCCAGGCGCTGCCCACCGTGGGTGGCTGCCGTGAGGCTGATGGGCTGGGCGACCTTCTTGCCGAGCGCCCCGAGGCTGACGGCCCCCTCCGAGAAGATCTTACCGAAGGCCTGAATCGCCCGTCCAAATTGAAACGTGAGCAAGCTCCCGACCACATCGAAGGCATTCCCCACCAGCGCCCAGCTCAACTTCAGCAAGGGTTCACCGGCCGACTCGACAATCGCCGCGACGCCCTTCGCCATGGTCGCGTTGGAATTGCGGGCGATCGCCGTGGCGGCCCCGACCGCCGCGGCCGTTCCCGAAGGCAAGGCGCGCGCCCCCAAGGCCATCATGCCCGCCGCGCCGGTCTGCAGCAGCGGGCCGTCGGCATAGGCCACACCGGGCGTCGCTTGAATCCCCACCGGGGCCGCAGGTCCGGGGTTGGGAGCCGTCAGGAACCCGGGAGTGGCAAGGCTGGAGGCGCCATAACCGACGTTCGGCCCCCCCGACCACCCCGTCGAGGGAGGGGCCGCCGGGACCGCTACGGTGACCACGGGAGGCTGCTGAGGTACCCAGGCGTCCGTCAGCACCGGGGGAGCCGGAGGCGCAGCAGGCGGCAACGTGGGGGGAGCCAGCGGTACAGGGCTCGGCGCGAGCATCTGTGGTTGAACAGGCTGGGTCATCGCGGAGTCCTCGGAGCACCACGCCGTGAGACGGCTGCCGTGCGGGGGGCGCACCGAGTTTATCCAGACCCGCCCCACCGGGCTTGCCACATTGCGGATAAGGAGCGGTTAAGTTTGGCCTAATTCTGAGCCAGCGGTCAGAAGCGGCTCGTTCCCCGGGCCAGCCGCCGATCCGCCATCATGTTCACGGCCAGGACCGTGAGAAAAATCGCCGCGCCGGCAGGCAACCCCAACCAGGGGGCGTGGAAGAAATAGGCCTTGGCTTCGCCCACCATGGCCCCCCAGGTCGGGGTCGGGGGCGGAACGCCCAACCCCAGGAAGCCGAGCGCGGCTTCCATCAGCAGCATGTCCGCGAACTTCAGGGCGAGCAAGGTCATCGCGACCGGGCGCACGTTGGGCCAGACGTGTTCGCTCAAAATCCTCAGATGGCCGGCTCCGAGGGCCCGACTCGCCTCGATGAACTCCTGCTCTTTCAAGGCCAGGACCTGACCTCTGACCATCCGGGCCAGGCCAGGCCAACCGACCATGCCCAGAGTCAGGACCGCGGACCACGGACCGGGCGGCAAGACTGCCGCCAGGGCCACGGCCAGCAAGATGGCCGGGAAAGCCATGAACACCTCGGTGGCGCGCATGACCCCCTGGTCAACCCCGCGTCCCCAGTAACCCGCCGACAGACCCAGCAGCAGCCCGAGGGCGCCCGCCAGCAAGGTGGAACCGGCGGCGATCAGCAGAGACAGCTTGCCGCCGTGCAGCAACCGCGAAAGGACGTCTCGGCCCAGCTCATCCGTGCCCAGCGGATGGGACAAGGAGGGAGCCAACGGCGTCCCGAACGGGCTCAGACCATCGGGCAGCTGCATCAGGGGATCGCAGGGAGCCAGCCAGGCCGCCGCCAGCGACGCCCCTACCAGGCCAACCAGCAGGCAGCTCCAGACGGCATCAAAGGGACGCCGACGAGGGCGGGAGGGCGAAGCAGGGTCAGGAGTCTCGGGAACTGGCGTGGACATGGGACGTGGCCGATCGTAGCACGCGCACGCCACGGCAGAAAGGCGGCCTCACCCCTTGCGTTCGTCTCCGCTCGCGCGAAGTGCGCGACGGGCCACCCCCGAATCACGACGAGGAGGGCCAGAAGCACCGCGAAATGGCGCGTGCAAGTCACAGCCCAGCGGCTGGCGGGAGTGGTTAAATGAAGGCATGACGCGACACGCTGCTCAGCTCAGCTCCACCCTGCTGCTCCTGGCCATCCTGCCCCTGAGTGGGATGAGTGTTCCCTTGTCCCCCCTGGCGGAAGGGCGGCTGGCTTATCGCATCGGGCGCTACGAGGCCGCGGAGGCGCTGTTTCGCTCCGCCGCCGAGGACCCCCGTCGCTCTGCCGAGGCCCACCTGTGGCTCGGAAGGGTTGCCTGGCGTCAGGGCGAGGCGGAGGAGGCGCTGGGATTCTGGCAACAGGCGGCGGAAGCCCCGGAAACGTCTCAGGAGGCGGAGGTCGAGATGACCGACGCCCGCCAACTGCTGTTGAACCTCACGGGGCTACTCGACCGCTATGGCGCGATGCGGATTGCCGGGCCGGGCGGCCCCGGGGCCGGCGTGGAAGATTGGCGCGCCCTGGCACGAGATTTCGACCTCCTGGCCGAGCACGCCCGTGACACCTTGGTCGGGCGCCGAGCCAGTTTGATGGCGGGCGATGCCTACGCCCATGCCGGAGAGACGGCGGAAGCCATCAAGCGCCTTCAAACCGGCAGGGCGCGCCACCGGCTACTGGGGGACTGGGCCCTCTGGCGTCTGGCCGCCCTTGAAGGCGAGCAGGCAGAGTCCCATTTGCGCACCTTGCTCGACCAGCACCCCAGAAGTCCGCTTCGCTGGGAAGCCCGCGTGAAACTGGCGGAACTGGCGCCTGACCCTGCGCAGGCGCGCGACATGTTGCGCGCCGTGGTGGCGGAAGCCGGTCAGCGACCGGCAGCGGAACGGGCACTTTTCTTGCTCACCCAGCAGCCAGGGGCCTCGACGCAAGAGCTGATGCGTTACTGGGATGCCTATCCGGAAGGGCTCTACCTGGATGAGGTGGTCCGGGCCCTGTCCGCGCGGTCAGGTCTGTCGGCCGATACCTTGTACCGGATCGGCAGCCATCATTTTTTCCGCAGCGACTACCGGCAGGCGGCCCGCTATTTCGAGCGGGTGCGTAGCCCGATGGCCCTGTACCGTCTGGGGCGGAGCTTGTGGGGGCTGGACCAGCTCGACCGGGCGATCGCCACCCTGCATCGGGTCGTCGGCGGAGACCGTTCCCTGACAGGCAAAGCCTGGCTCACCATCGGACAGATCGAAGGCCAACGCGGGCGCTGGGGGGCAGCGGTGGCCGCCTATCACCGGGCTGCCGCGTCAGGGGGGGAAGCCGGCGTCACGGCTCGCGAAAAGCTTTCCAAAGCCTTGCGGGAGCAAGGGCGGATCGACGCCGCGCGTGCCATGGAGCGCAGCATCCTCCAGCATTACCCGTGGAGCGAAGAGGCCACCAACATCACCTGGAGCGAATTTCTGGCCGCCATTCGCAACAAGCGATTCCAGGACGCCCTGGTCAATGGGAAGCGCCTGGCCCGCCACAATCCCCATCACGTTTACGGCGTCGCGGCGCAGTACTGGATCGGTCGCATTTACGAGAAAATGGGACGTCGCGACGAGGCCCTGGGCGTCTATCGGGGCCTGATCGGGCGGTCTCCTTCCAGTTATTACGGCTGGCGGGCCACCTTTCGGGAACGCGTCCTGACCGGCACGGGAGCGGACCCTTGGTTTTCCACCCGGCCGGGCAGAGCCGTGCAAGATCTGCCCGTGCGTTACACCGACCTGCTCGGTCCTCGCGAGCGCGCGCTGGCCGGAGGCGTGGCAGGAAGCCCCCTGCCCACCGAAATTCGCGACTGGCCGGAGGCGGTTCGCGAACTGCTGTTCCTGCGCCAATTCGATGTGGCGGACGTCCATGTGCGCGGCACCCGTTCCTCGAATGTGAAGGCCTGGCTGAGCTTCCTGCAGCAACGCTATGCCAGAGCCATCGCCGAGGAGAAGGGAGAACCTCGCCTCTCCTACCCGCTCGGTTTTCCCTCCCTGCTGCTGAATGCCGCCGGCCGTCACGGCCTGGACCCCCTGTTGCTGGCGGCGTTGGTGCGGGAAGAAAGTCGTTTTGATCCCCAAGCCCGCAGCTGGGTCGGTGCCACGGGCCTCGCGCAGTTGATGCCATTCACGGCGGAGTGGGTGTACAAGCAGGTGCCGGACGTGATCGGTCGGCCCCTGACCGACCCCCATTGCAATCTGCAGCTGGGAGCCTGGTATCTGGCCTTCACCCATCGCAATTTCGACGGCAGTGGACATTACGCCGTGGCCGCCTACAATGGCGGCCCCGGGGCCGTGGCTCGCTGGCGGCGAGGTTTCTCTGGTGACCCGGATGAATTCGTGGAGAGTATTCCGTACCTGGAGACCCGGCTGTACGTGAAAAAGGTCTTCGCCAGTTTCTGGAACTACTGCAAGCTCTACGCGCCCTGAACCACCGTGGCGTCGCGCCGCCCGAGACGCTTCAAAGCAGGTCCCCGTGGGCGCCGCCTACCAGGCCGATGTCCTCACAGCACGTAGGCAGCGGAGAAGCTCTGCGTGTAGCGTCCATCTTCGGTCATGGCGTTCCAGCCCGCGCGATAGGCACCGCTGGGACCATCCGAGGAAAAATAGCGGAACCGACCAGAGGCGCACTCGCACAAGGGTTCGCCGTCATCATAGACGCTGTTGCCGTTGCGGTCGCTATACGCGCGCAGGGTGAACACCACGGAGCGCGTCTCATCCGGTTGCTCCATCAGGTCCGTGGGAGGCCAGGCAGGCAGGCTGAGGCTGAAACTGCCGTTGGCGGCCGAGGTCGAGACAATCTCGCGTTGTTTTCCGCCGGCCTTGGCACTGCCGATCAGGCCCACCCGGACCTCGGCCCCCTTCATGTCCTTGACCGTGCCCAGCACCTTCGGCCCGGGGGGACCGGAGAGGAGGGCGCCGACAGGCAGGTTACAAGCCGTCAGCAGGGTACTGGTCAGCCACAAGACATACAGGCGACGTGCCATCGAAACCTCCCCAACCATCATCACAACGTGACCATTCCCAAAGCGATCATGCGGGCCCCTCTTTCAAGCGGGAGCCTCCCGGTTGGACACCAGGCGCTGGTCCAGGATCACACGGGCATCCTGGAGCCCCCGTTCAATGTAGTCGAGCATGAGCGTTCGGTCCTTGAAACCCGCGAACAGATCCCCCTTCAAAGGCGCCGAAGGAATGATGGGAATCAACCGTACCACCCGCCGAGCCAGAAAGGCGTCCAGATTCTCGAATCCGGCGGCCACCGCCAGATCCTGGTTAAATTCGTTTCTCAAGACCTCGCCCTCACCGTCCCGCTGGAACAACCGGTGCAGCGCCTGAATGCGCTTGTTGACCTTTTGAACCTGGTGATAGTTGTTGATGATGAACTTCCCGGCCAGCATCTCGGCCATCCGATTGAACACCTTCACGATGTCATCTGGGTCCTGCTCCGGGGGCGGCACGATGGTCGTGGCCATCACCACCAAGACGGTATCCACCTCGGGGTCCAGCTTGATCACCTTGCCGATGGGCGCGTGGTCGGTCATTCCGCCGTCGATGAACATGCCGGGCTGGCTGGCCCCGGGCAGCGTCATCCGCATCGGCGGGAAGGCCAGCGGAAAGGAGGAACTGGCCATCACCACATCGAGCATGCGATTGAACTGAATGAAGTTCTGCGAGGGGGCCAGGCCGGGATACCAGTGAAAGTCCTCGAAATGAGCCCAGGCCCGCTCGATGGTCTCATCTTCGGGCCTGAGGGTGGTTTGACCCAACAGGTTGCAGATGGCAGCGGAAAACTTCACCGAACGCGCGTTGCTGGTGGGAAAATTCCATTCCTGGGCCAGTTTCCGAAACAGCGAGTGCGAGAACAACGAGACAAACTGCCCCCGCAAGATCGTCTCCAGCGTCCCGATCGATCGGGAATCAAAGCGGGTCGGAATGAAGATGCGTTCAAAGGGGTCGATCCCGAACCGCAGGAACAGGTTGTTGAGCGACTTGCGTTCCAGGTCACCAGGCCCATCCTCCCCGTCGAAGCTGTGGTAGAACCCACGCAGGTTCACCCGCTCGGTCCAGGTGCGGATCATGAAGTCGTCCACGCGTTCCGGACAGAAATTCCCCCCCAGCATCAGGCCCGTCATCATGGCGCCGCTCATAGCCCCGGCGGAGATGCCCACGATCACGTCGGGTTCGATCCCACGCTCGGCCATCGCGCGGATCACACCCAGCTCATAGGCGCCCTTCGATACGCCGCCGGAGAGAACCAGCCCGAGCTTTCCCATACGTTCCTCTGCGTGACTGCCGGCCAGCGCTCTCCCGTTCTCTCGGTGATACGCCCGCCGACCCGACCATCATGCCCTCGTGCAGGCGCATTTATACCAGGTCATCAGGCCACGGCCGGGGGGAGGGCCGGGCTGGCCGCCAGAGCGTGACCAAGGGCACCACCGGCCGAGGACATAACGCGGTATGATGAGGCACGATCAAGGCTCTCACACGGCTCGCCTCGAGCGAAGCGTCCTCAGGGCCTCGGAGTCTGCATGCCCCTCGAATCTCCCCCATCCACGACGCCCGGACCGGTCGCGTTCAACCCGCTGGCCGGCGAGGAAGAAGCCGCCGCTCCCGGCTCCGTCCGCAGGCGAGCGGTCGAGCAGTTTTTGGCCGACGGCTGGCGGGCTGAGCAGGTCGATGCCCTGCGCCTTCACCAAGGCTTCCATGCCCTGTTCCCGCTCTTTCTGGCCCTCACCCGGGGGGCCAATGAAGCGGCGTTTGTCGTGCGCGTGGCCTTCATCCGGGAACTGTTTGCCGATTGTCGCGAGCGCTTCTGGGACAAGGAGACCATGCAGCGCATCCTGCCGTGGCTGAACGCCGAGGCCCTCGACCATCTGGTCTCGACCTTCCGCCAGTATGGATGGTTGGACTTCGACCGGACGCGCGGCTACAGCTGGACGGAAATGGGGGTCAACGCGGCCGCCATGCTGGGCATGTTGGCGCAAGCGTCGCCCCAACGTCAGGAAATGGGCATTGCCCTGTACGGTGTCGAATTCTGCCTGCAGATGGGCTACGACCCGCTGGACGTGTTGTACAACTTGCGCTCGCGCTTCGATGTACTGACCCAATCGCTGATGGAGGCGCTGGACTCGCACTCGGAGGTTCGACTGGTCGCCGTGCAAGACCAGCTCGACCAGTGTCTGGCCCTCTCTCAGGAAACCCGCCGGGTGCTGGATGGGCTGGACCTGGGGCGGCGGGAGATCCAAACCGAATATCAGGCCATTCATCAGCATCTCAGCCAGCTCCACGCCTACCGGTCTGAACTGATCCGGGTGCTGACGGGCATGGGCGAGCAGTTCGTGTCTTTGGAAGGAGGCATCAACCAGCTCGATATCACGCGCATGCTGATGGCGGCAGACGTCGACCAGCTCGCCGCAATTGCCAAGGACGCCTTCCGCTGCCCTGCCTTCATCCCCCCCTTCTTCGACGAGGCCCTGTTGGTATCAGCGGCCGAGTATCACCTCCATCGGGAGTTGATTGAACTCGAGGAGGAGGAATGGAACGAACCCGTTCCCGTGACCACCACCACCGTCGTCACCCACAACCGGGAGACGATCGCCGAGGCCGTCGCCGACCTCGAGAAATTCGCCTCGGCCAAGACCCTGATTCCGCTGTACGAATTTGCCACCGTCGATGAGCCGGCCCTGGCCCTGTATCGTTTGTCGCTGCTGCCGCTGGTGGGCACCCCCGTCGCCCCAGGTGAACGTTCCGACTCCCCCGTGCAGCGCCTCAAGGTCGTTCCCCTGCACGTCGACCGGCCGGACGAGACCACCCTGCTGCATTCCCCTACCACCATGATCAAAGAGATCACCGAGGCCTACCTGAGGCCACACGCGATCGTTCGAAAGGATTCTCATGGACGCGCCGTTTGAAGCAGAGGGCACGCCCGCAACCGGGCCGAACGAACCCCGTTTTACGCCTGCCCCCACGGGAGACGTGGCCCGATTCGTGGGCCTCGACCTGCCTGGATTCGAGACCCCGGTTCCGGTCGACATGACGTCAGGCACCGCGACCGAGACGTTCGGCCCCTCCGTGGCGACTCCGGCAGGCGGGTTCCGCGAGACCGATGATGCGGCCTTGCTGGAACCCGTAGCGGCATACGACGTTCCGGAGAATGCCGTGGGACGCGTGGCGGAAAACGACGAAATTGCTGGCGTGCTCGCCCCATTCTTCCACAAGGGTTTCCTGGCGCGTCGAGAGGCCAAGTCGTTGATGGACCCAGCCAAGCGCGCCGAAGCGGAGCGCCGCCTGAACGGCATCGGCTTGACCTTGGCCTGGAGCCCCTATTCCCGCTACTACGGCCTGGCGCTCGCGGATGGCCCTGGCAATCGCACCGAACGCATCACCAACCTGGCCGAACTCGACCGCAACGCCCTGGCCCTGCTGGTGGTGCTGTGGGCCCGACTGGTCCTGCCGCAGCGGCTGGCGGAGGAGGGCCGAGAAGGCGGTATTTCAGAACCGGTGGTGTCCTTCGAGGCGCTCAACGCGGAGTTCGGCAAGAAGCTGGGCGGGCGACGCTTCGAGATGTACGTGAGCCAGTTGAAACGTCTGGGTTTTCTTGAATACGTCCGCAAGGACGAGATCAAAGCGGGTCCGTTTCTCGATCTGCTCGGAGACAGCCAGAAGCTGTCTGCCTTTCTCCGACAAAGCACCCTGGCCAAGGTGCTGGCCGAACAGCCTGTCCCGGAAGAATCCGAGGAGACGACCGGCGAGGAGATGGGCTGGCACGCCGCTGCGGCTCTGGCCGAGGCAGCCGCTGGTCCGATCGTCTGGGATCCTGTCGCTGATGGCTCGGACCTCCCCCCTCACACCTGACGCCAGGATGGATTCCTCGTCCGTGCGCGGAGAGGTTTGACCGGAGCAATTGAAACCATGTTCAAAATTCTGAAGCTCTCATTTTCCAACTGGGATTGCTGGCGCCCGGTGTCGGTACCGCTCGATGAGCCGATCGTCATGCTGGCGGGACCCAATGGAAGCGGGAAGACCACCTTTCTGGACGGCATTCGCATCATCCTGAATGCGCCACGCCTGTCGACCAAACGCCGGCGCAACAAATACATGCGCGACAAGCGTCAGATGACGGTGGTTTCCGCCCTGGTCAGCAACTATGAATCGGAAGTGGGCCGCCCCTTTCGTTGTCTCAACATTCAGGATGATCTGGTCACCCTGGCCTGTGTGCTGGTTCCCTCGGCCGGTAGCGTCGAAAGTCGCTACGTGATCTTGCCGGGGGAAGCTCCTTTTTCGGACATCCAGGCCGCCTTCACGCAGAACAAGATGCTGGGGCCAGTGGAATACAGCGACATCCTGTTCAAAGCCGGCGTCAGCCGTTCCTTGCTCTCGATCCTGGCCATCGAGCAGGGGGAAACCAACAAGCTTTGCGAACGGACACCTCACGAGTTGTTCACCTATGTGATGCAGATCAAGGGACAGCGCCAGGTCTTTGACCGGTACCAGGAAGCCAAGGACAGTTATCACCGGGCCCTCGCCGACCTGGACGAACAAACCAAACGGCTGGGCGTGGAACAGGCTTCGCTGGAACGGCTCGAGCGTCAGAAGCGGGAATTCGATGTATTTCGGGACCGCCACGGCCAGGTCGCGCACTACCGCAACACCTTGCTGCCACTGGCTGAATACAAGGACGTCATGAACGACCTGAAACGCCTGGGGCCAGACCTGGAAAACGGCCAACAACGCCTGGGAGCCTTGAAGGGCGACCAGGAAGCCCTGAAGGCTTTTCACGCGAAGGAAATCGAGGCAAAGGCCACCCTCACGGCGGACCTGGCAGCGGCGCGAGAGCGCGGCCAGGGCCTGGATCTCGAACGCAAGGGCATCATGCAGGAAGGACGGGAACTCGATCAGGCCGTCGGCCGCTTCGAGTCAGCACGCCTGGCGGCTGAAAGGGTCCTCGAAGAGGACATGGAAAGCTTGCAAGCAGATGTGGACGTGGCCGAGGAGGCCGTGGGTGAGGCCCGCGCGCGTCTCAATCGCCTGGAAGAACAACGCAAGGAACTGCTGGCCGTCCTGGCCTCCTTGCAAAAGGGGCAGGTCGTCTATCCTCCCTTCGTGAACGACATGCGCACGACCCTGCGGGACGCGGAGATCCCCGCGACGCTGGTGGCGGAAGCCCTGGAGGTGGTGGATCAACGTTGGCAACTGGCGATCGAGTCGGTGGTCGGTGGCGATCGCTTCAACTGGATCGTGGCGCCGCAACACCACGTGGCGGCCTTGGAACTGGCCCGCCGGGGACGTTACCGCCACTACATGTGCGAGCCGAACCGTGACCAATCCCTGGCCCCCCGGGCAGGGTCTGCCCTGGCAGCGGTCAAAGTGCTGGATTCCCGCGTACCGCGCTGGATCCTGGAACGACTGAACGAGACCGCCCTGGTCGAGGATGTCCAGGAAGCCAAGAGCGTGATCGGGCGTTTCCAAGCGGCCATCACCCCAGACGGATACAAGGTCGACCGGCGTGGCGGCATCTTCATCGGGGTGCGTCCCGGAGAATGCTACCTGGGTCAGATGGGCGTGACCTCGCGGGCTCAGGAAGGGCTCAAGCGCGTGGCCGAGATTGAAGAAGAAGCCCGCGACGTCAAGCGTGACATTCAACTCTACGCCAAGGAACTGGCCGAGCGCCGACAAGCCCTCGCCGACCAGGAAAAACGCCAGGAATGGGAACGCATTCGCCCAGAATACGAAGCCTTGCTGGCGCGTCGTGAAGGTTGGCAGAGCCAGCTGAATACCTTGGAAGCGCAACTCAAGGGCGCGCAGGATGAGATCATTACCAAGGCCCAGGCTGCAGCCAACGCCGATCGGGATGCCAGCCAGGCCGAACACGACCTGGCCCGGCTACAGCGAGAGATCGATTCGCTCTCAGCCCAACTGGCCAGCCGAGGACCTCAACTCGCAGCCCTGGAGACCAACCGCCGGCGTTTGGAAGAGGTGATCCCGGAAGCCAGCCGCACGCCAGAGGCGCTGGCAGGCATTCCGCTGCCCGACGTGGTGCGTCTGCGCATCCACGAGATGGAAGGAGAGCTGGGTCGCTACGCGGGCTGCACAGACCCGGCCATCGTGACGCTCTGGGAAAAGCAGGCTGAAAACGTCCAGGCCCAGGAGAGCTTCGTCACGCGTCGGCTGCGGGAAGTCAACGAAGGTGAGGCCGAACTGAAGGCTTGCCGAGGCAGTTACATCCGCCTGGTGGAACAGGTTCTTGAAGAATATCGTGGCAACGCGCTGCGGCTGGCGGAGAAAGCCAACATCAGGCTCCAGATGGAACTGCCGAAACTGTCAGCGGACGACGATGGCATCGAGAAGGCCGGCGTCCATGTCCAGGTGGCCTATGACGGAAAAGACCTTCGCCCCCTGTCGGACCCCGACCTGTCTGGCGGTCAAAAGGTGATCGTCAGCTTGTTGTTGCTCATGGCCCTGACGGACGGCGATGGTGGCCAGGGCCCCGGATTCTTCATTCTGGACGAGCCTTTCGCGCATCTGTCCGTGGAGCGCATCGACGAGGTCGGCGACTTTTTGAAGGCGTCCCGTGCGCAGTTCATTCTCACCACCCCGACGACCCACAACCACAACGTCTTCAACCCGGCCAAGTTGACCATCACGCTCTTCAAAAAGCCTCATCACGAGCCCCTCGCTCCGCCTCCGGTGGTGTGTCGGGTCTGACAAGAAGACCGAAGGAGCCCCCAAGCGACCACGCGCGCCTGGGGGCTCAGCTATCTGAAAGAAGCCGAAGAAAAGCTAAAGTCCTCAGGAAAGGCTCTTCGCGGCGATCAGAACGCGACGCGCCAGGCCACCCCGTTCGGACTGGCGTACCCACCCGACACGACCAGTTCCTGGTTGGGCTGTACGCGGTAGGCCAACTCTGCGGCCGGTACGATCCAGGGCATCATGAGGGGTCCTGCCGTCCAGCGACCAAATACGGGCCCCAGGGATGCCCGCAGCCACCAACGCTCCAACAGGGGCAGTTGCCACGAAACCACCAGGGCTGGCTGCAACCAGGGCAACAGGTTGCTGTCGAAAAACTGCTCGGTGGGGTCACTGGGGGCCGTGGTGGGGTCAACCCAGTTGAAGCCACCACTCAGCAAGGCCCCCACACTGAGGCGATGATCCCCCCAGATCCGACGCCCCACCCGCAAGGCCAGCATGTGGTTCGAATCGCGCCGCAAGGGATTGGCCCAATCGAGGCCCCCAGCGAACCCCAGCAACCAGCCACTGGCCACCCCACTCAAGGCCAGATCAGCTGCAAGGTGAAGCGTCAGGTCCGATCCGCCCAGGCTCAGCGAGCGAACGCCCGGCGAGAGATCCATCAGGGGCAAGGTAGTCGCGTTGGCGGGGCACGGGGCCAGCAGTTGAGGCGAGAGAAGCAGCCCAAGGGCCGCCAGGAACCGTCTCATTCCTGGCGCAGGCCGATGTGGGCCTGCCACTGTTCCCGGATGTGCCAGGGCATCTCGGCATAGACTTCGTCAAAAATCGTGGACACCTCCGGGGGGCCGGCCTCCTCGGAAGCCTTGGCCGCTTCCAGCAATTCGGCATGACAAGCGTCACGTACGGACTTACCAAAAGCCTCGTCCCACAGACCGAGCGAGGCCAACTGGGCCTCGTATCGGGCGATCGGGTCCTTGTCTCGCCACGGTGCCACCTCAGCTTCGTCCCGGTACGCGCTGGGGTCATCAGAGGTGGAGTGTGGCCCGACGCGATAAGTCATGGCCTCGATCAGGGTCGGTCCCTCGCCACGCCGCGCCTTCTCGAGCGCGCGTTTGGTGACCCCATAGGTCGCCAGCAGGTCATTGCCGTCCACCTGGACCCCCTCGAAGCCGAAGGCGGCCGCACGCGCCGAAATGGTCGGCGAGGCCGTTTGCATGTGCGTGGGAACGGAAATGGCCCAACCGTTGTTCTGGCAGAACAGCACCAGCGGGACCTTCCAGACACCTGCATAATTCAACGAAACCAGCACATCCCCGGAGGAGGCGGTGCCGTCCCCAAAATAGGCCATCACAGCCACCGGGTCGCCTTTCAGCTTGGCCGCATAGGCCGTCCCGACCGCCTGGGGCACCTGGGTGCCGACCGGCGCGCTGATGCTGACATAATTGATTTCCCTGAAGGTGTACTCAGGCGGAAGGTTACGCCCCTTGGCGTTGTCGATCGCATTGGCGAACAGATGATCCATCAGCTTGCCGACGGGGATGCCCCGCACGAGCGCGGCCGCGTGCTCACGATAAGAGGGAAACAACCAGTCCTGGGGCTCAGAGGCCAGGGAACTCCCGACGATCGCCGCCTCCTGGCCGTAGCAACCCAGCCAGGAGTGAATGCGCCCCGTGCGTTGCAAGGCCGTTGCCCGGTCGTGAAGCAAGCGCATCATGACCATGGTCCGATAGGCGTGATGAAGGCGCACTTCATCCAAACCGTGGGTCTCGACACGATCGGATGATTGCGTCAGATGATCCGCCGTCATGGGGGTCCTCCCTCGTCAGCCCGACTGCGCGCCGTCAGTGCCGCAGCGACTCATGCTAGCACGGCCACAGCGCCAGGGGCCACCGAAGCAAGGTAACCGCTGACCTCAATCTTCGAGATAGAAATCCTCGGGCCCGGCCCCACAATCAGGAAAGGGACAGAGATCCGGGGGGTGTTCCCCTTCCTCCACGTAACCACAGCGCGAACAGACCCAACGCTTGGTCTCGGTTGTCGTTTCCGGCATCGGCCCATCATCCTCCCTGGCGTCCCAAAGCACGTTTCCAAGTTGCCGGTCCTTCTATACCCTGGGGGCATCCCAGCCAGAAACATGAGGCAGGCCCGCATGTGAGCCAGGGCACTTGCGCATCGAACAGATGTTTGGTAATCTTGCCCCGAGAGTCGAACAAATATTCGAATCCAAATCCTTCAAACGGACGCACCGCGCCCCCGCTTCAAACCCAAAGGAGTCTACTCGCCATGGCCAAAATGGATGCCACCGGTTCCCGGATTGACGCCAACCGTGATGGAGCGCTCAAAAACGCCATTGCCCAGATTGAAAAGCAGTTCGGCAAGGGCGCCATCATGAAACTGGGTGATGCCGCCAAGATGCGCATCGAAGCCATTCCGACCGGGGCATTGACCCTGGACCTGGCGCTTGGCGTGGGGGGCCTGCCCAAGGGCCGCATCATCGAGGTCTATGGACCTGAGTCAGGCGGTAAAACCACGGTCGCCCTGCATTCCGTCGCCGAGGTCCAGAAGGCGGGTGGTATTGCCGCCTTCGTCGACGCCGAGCATGCCCTGGACCCAGCGTACGCGCAGGCCTTGGGAGTCGACATCGACAACCTGCTGGTCAGCCAACCTGATACCGGGGAACAGGCGCTTGAAATCACGGAAGCCCTGGTTCGGTCGGGAGCGGTGGAACTCGTGGTCGTGGACTCGGTCGCGGCCCTGGTGCCCAAAGCTGAAATCGAAGGGGAGATGGGCGACAGTCACGTGGGACTTCAAGCGCGCCTGATGAGCCAGGCGCTGCGGAAGCTGACAGCCGCCATCGGGCGAAGCCAGTGTACCGTCATCTTCATCAACCAGATCCGCGAGAAAATCGGGGTCATGTTCGGCAATCCGGAAACCACCACGGGCGGGCGGGCGCTGCGCTTTTATGCCAGTGTACGTCTGGAGGTGCGGCGGGTTGAGACGCTCAAAAAAGACGGCGCCGAATTCGGCAACCGAGTAAAGGTCAAAGTCGTCAAAAACAAGGTTTCGCCTCCTTTCCGGGTCGCAGAGTTCGACATCCTGTTCGGCCGAGGGATCAATCGCGTGGGATGCATCCTGGATGTGGCGGTCGAGCACAGCATCGTCCAGAAGAGTGGCGCTTGGTTCTCTTATAGCGACAACAAGATCGGCCAGGGAAGAGACAACACGGTCGCCTTCTTGGAAGGCAATCCCGCCATGGCGCAAGAGATTGAGAGCCTCGTCCGACGCAAACTGGCACTCATTCAACAAGAGCAAGCCGGGCAGTTGACCACGGAAGCGCCAGCCGAAATCGAGGAAGACGAAGACCTCCTCGAAGACGAGGCCTTCTAAAGAACCCACCTCAGCGCATCGCCCGCCGCCCTTTGTTGGGGCGGGTGATGCGCCGGCTAGACGGACGAAGATCTCGACAAGGCCTGGACGTGGGGCGTTCGAATCGAACGCTCCCTCCAGGCTCCGTTATTGAGAAGGACGGGAATCAGGCATCTGCCAAGGTCAGGGCAATCTGCTTGACGGCCACCATCGCTTGCCCGGCGGAAGCCACCAAACTGGAGGCCTCGGCATTGCAGACGTCCCCAGCCGCCCAGATTCCCTCCTCGCTGGTTCGCTGGGCGAGGTCCACCCACAGTCGCCCATCGGCATTGCAACGCAGGCAGCCCGCCCAAGGCCCCAAGGCGGCCGCCACCCCGACCTTGACCACCATCGCCCCGACCGCGAGGGTTTCCGCCCTATCGGCCGTCTCGATCTCGAGTGCCTGAACGGAATCATTCCCCTGGACAGCCACCACGCGAGTCTGGAAACGAACTTCAATGCGGGGATGCTGCGAGACCGCCTGCTGAAAACCCGGCTGCGCTCGGAAGGAGGCCCCCCGATGGAGCAGATACACCTTGGGGCAAACCTCTGACAGGATCAGGGCATTTTCGAGCGCTGCGTCTCCCCCTCCGACCACCGCCACCACCTGCCCGGCCAGGAATGCGCGATCGCGCGTCGCAGAATCGCTGACACCACGTCCTCGCCAGGTCTCCTCTCCCGGAATCACCAGACGGCGTGGCTCAGCCCCCGTCGCGATCAGAATCGTTCGGGGCTGACAAAAGCGGCCATCACTCAATTTGACCGTCCTGGTGAGCGAATCGTGGGCCACCACCGCCGTGGACAGCGCAGGCGCGAGTTCAAGGGCCTGCAATTGTTGCTGCAAGGACGCGAGAAAGCTGGCACCGTTCGGGGCCGCCAGGCCAGGATAATCCGGGATGCCACCGTGGATTCGCCACAACTGCCCACCGGGGCGCCCCGCGGCTTCCACCCAAGCGAACCTGAGGCCGAGCCGATGACACCAGAGCGCCGCGCTGATCCCGGCCATCCCGGCCCCGACAATCAGGCAATCCGGGTTCGTCTCCATCAGGTTTGCGGGAGCGCCGTCGCCGCAATGACCTTGCTCATCGCGGCCCACACCCCGGCCAGGGCCTCGAGCGTTTCAAGCGCATGCGCCTCGGACGACACCCCGTGCTCCAGGTCGAGGTAGAGCACCCCCCGGGTGACATCACCCTGGCTCAGGGGAGCGACCAGCACATAGTGCAGATCCAAGGCCCGCACACTGGCACGCGTCGGGCCAGCATCGCCTTCGGTGGCGTCAAAAAATTGGGGTTTCTTCTCGTTGAAGACCTGACGCGCAAGCCCCTTGGTGAAGATCTGCCACTCCGGGTTCAAGACCTCCGCGTCGGGGCCGAAGGCCACCTCGCAGCGCATCCTGCCCCCCTCCTGCGCCAGCAGCAGCAACCGACGGGCGTTGAAGGCACGCAGGGTTTCTGCGGCCAGCGCCGAGACTCTCTCCATCGGGTCGTTGCCATCCAGCGCGGCCTTGGCCGCCTGCAGCGCCAAGCTTGCGCTCACCGATCCGCCGCCCTCGCGCGATTCGGCATGAGCCAGATCCAGCTTGTTGGCAGCCATGCGTGCCACGAAGGCCACTGCCTGCCTCACGGCAGCAGGTTCAAGGTCGGGACGTTGAGGCACGTGCAAGATCCAGACGCGCAAGCGGTCCTGAGCCGGCAAGGGAACGGCCAGAACCGCGGACGGCTCGTGTCCGTGTTGACCCTCCAGTTGGAGCAGTCTCTCCTCTCCGGTGGCATGCACGTCCCAGGCCGCCGCCAGAATAGCCTCACGCTCGTTATCGACCAGCGTGCCCGCCGATTCGAGCCCGCTCAAGCCAGATCCTTGAAAGGTGGCCACATGAACGGAGCGCGCCGTGAAGAGCGTCAGAAGCGCCCCCAACGCGACGCGAATGACGTCCTCGGGCGTCGACGCCGCGGAGACCTCACACATGGCAGCAGCCAGTCCGGTGGTGCGTTGGGACATCTCGCAGGTGGCCTCCTGAGCCAATATCAGGTCACGACACTCCAGTTGCAGGGCCGCCGAGACAGATTCCCTCGGCAATCGCTGACGCCAGGCATGTAAATACCCCAAGGCCGCTTGCGACTGGCTCAACGAGCCGGAGGGCATGTAAGCCCGCAGCAGGGCGATCCACTGCTGCGCGTGCGTCGCCCGGGTCTCTTCCGCCAACGCCGTCGCCCGAGCCAAGCGATCCGCCATCCGGCCATAGGCTCCCTGGGCTTCGGCCGCCAGCGCCCGCAAGATTTCAACTTCGAGGGCGACTCCCTTGATCTGCTCGGCCTCTGCCAGGGCTGCCGCAGCCCGCAGCAACCTCTCGGCCCGTTCGGCTTCACCGCCTCGCAGGGCAGCACATCCCCCCCAGCGCAGCACATGCAACGTGACCCCGGGCAAGGGCGCATCGCTTCCAGCCGCCGCCTCCGCCCTGCGCAGAAACGCCGCCGCATCACGCACGGAATCCAGCCCAGCCCGCACGCGGGCCAGGCGAGCCGCCTGCTCACTGTGTTCCGAATTGGCAGGGTCAGCCTCTAGCTGCGCCAGCAAGCTTTCCGCCCAGTCGAGCTGGCCGGTCAACATGGCCGCCTCCGCCTGAAACGCCAATACCTGACTTTCCAGGTAACGATTGGAAATCTCCCGCGTCAGATCGAGGCTCGCCTGGATCAGGGCCAAACCGGCATCCGGCTCTCCGGCCTGAATCTTCAAGGCCCCCTGGGTAACCATGGCAAAGGCTTCCGGAAAGCGACGGCCCGCGGGACGACAGATTTTCAGGGCAACGTCAGTGTGGTAAGTGGCATCGGCCAGATAACCTAGCTCCAACGCCACGGAGGCCACGTTCAAGTGCGCGAAGGTTTCCTCGCCGGGCAGGGCCATTCGCTCGCACAGAACGAGATACTCCTCGAAATAGCGCTTCGCCGCACTGAATTTTCCGCCCGCCATCAAGACATTGCCCAGGTTGTTGAGCGCTTCCGCGGAGTCGTAGAGATTGTCCTCCTCTCGCGCCAGCTTCAACCCCTCGGTCATCAAGGCCATGGCGCGAGGCATCTCCGCCTCCCCCGCCGACGAGAGAATATAACCGGCCAGGCTCAACATGGGCGGGAGGCTCGAGGTCAAGCCGTGCTGGCGGGCCAAGGCGATCGCCTCTTCAATCTGCGCCACGGCCTGCACGGAATCACCCTGGAAATAATGCATGCGACCAAGACCGAACTGCCCGCGGACGACAGTCGCCCAGTCCTGCACGCGGCGCGCTCGTTCGATACCGAGGCGCGTCTTCTCGGCTGCCTGGTCATAGCGGCCCTTTTGCTGCACCATCGTGGCATAGGTGATCAGGTGTTCCCCGGCCTCGCGATCGCTCTGCGCCACGAAGCGGTCGAGCAATCCGTCGTCATAGCGCGCGATGGCCTCATCCAACTGTCCCTGATGACGCAGGATATACACCTCCAGGCCGGCCAACGCGAGCAGCACGCGCGGTTGCAGGTCGCTTGAGGTGTGCATCGCATTGACCAGGGAAATCACCGTGGTGGTGGTCCCGCGGGTCAGACACAGGCGCGTGGCGGCTTCGACCCAAGGCCACGCCTCCCCCAGTCGCCCTGCCTCCACCCAGTGACCGGCAATCCGCAGCAACGTGCCCAGGTCGCGCCTGCGGACGCAATCAGCCAGGGGTGTGCGCGCCTCGAAGAACACAGCGATCCGCGCGTGCTGTTCCCGTCGCGCGGAGGGGTCCCACGCAGCCAGGATGCGAGGCATCTGCCCGGGCCGCAGAAAGCGATACGCCCCATCCTCTGCCAGCAACAAACCAGCCTGTTCAAGGGCGGAACGCGCGGCGAAGAAGGCCGTGTCATCCAGACCGGAGAGCTGGGCGAGATCGGCCAATGAGGCACGTTCCCCCAGCACGGCAGCCAGGTCGAGCAGGGAGCGGGCGGCCGATTCAAGCGTGGTCCAGGAGGAGTCGGCCAGACCCTCGATCCCACCTGAGGCCACGAGGTCGCCTTCGCGGGTCACGTACCACTGGCCCCGGCGCTTCTTCAAGATGCCCTGTTGGGCCCAGTGCCGGGCCAACAACTCCACCGAGCCCGGCACCCCTTCGGCCAGGGCAATCGCTTGGAGTGCCACGGCCTCGGGCACCTTTCCACCCAGCATCGTGGCCAACAGCCCCCGAGACTGTTCCGGGCTGAAGGCCGCCAGGGTCGCCACCGGCGCCGACTCGACCATTTTCTCCGGTAAGTCCCGACCTGCCACCAGCCAGCGCCACTGCAGGGTCTCACCACGCTTTTTGAGGAACAACACGAGGTCCGACGAATCGGAGTCGAGTCGTTCAACATCATCCAGGCACCAGGTCAGGCGAGGCGCCACATGTTCGGCGAGGAGGGCCACCGAATCGAAAAAGCGGGTCCGCTCGGCAGAGCCCTCCAGCGAGCGGGCGGCCTGGTCGGCCAGGTGAGGCAAGACGGTGGTGAGGAAAGGCCCCAGGCGCTCCCGCACGTCCGCCGCGGCCAGTTCCCAGAGGTGACTGACCCACGGCGCCAGGGCCTGGTAGGGGGTCGCCTCGCTGCCCATGCCCGCCCCCAGCACACAGACCTCACCCTGCAGGCGCGCGAAGGCAACCAACTCCTCCAGGAGACGGGTCTTGCCGAACCCCGCGCCCCCCTGAATGGCGCGCAGGGGCGGGTCGGGTGCCGCCTGCACACTCCAGGCCTCCAGGTCTCGTTGCAGGACCTCCCGCCCGAGCAAGGGAGGCGTCCAGAGCGTGGCGGATTCATCGTCCGCCGACTCCAAGCCCAGCGCGGCCAGCACCTCCTGCCCGCTGGCGAATCGGTCAGCGGGATTTTTTTCCAGCAACCGCGCCACCACGGAGTCCATCTCGAGGGAGACGGCTGGTATCACCTGGCGGAGGGGCGCCGGATGTTGGGAGACGTGCGCGCGCAAAAGGGCATCCGTCCGGGCCGAGGAGAAGGGGGCGACACCGGCCAGAAGTTCGTAGAGCACGGCGCCCAACATATAAAGGTCGCTGCGCCCATCGACCGCACGCCCCAAGACCAGTTCAGGCGGAACGTAGGCCAAGGTGCCACTGATGGGAGCGGGTCGCCCCGAGCGACGCAACAAGCCCAGGTCCATCAAGCGCACACCGCCATCGTCCGTCAGGCGGATGTTTTCCGGCTTGATGTCCCCGTGAACGAAACCACGCTGGTGGAGAAAGTCCAGCGCCGACAGCACGCCCGGCAGCCACGCACGCACCTGGGCCTCCGGCATCCCGGGCGACGCATCTGTCCCGCGCACGATGGGCATCGTGAAAAAGGGACGCCCGTCCTCGGTTTCGCCCGCCTCGAGGGCCGGAATCAAGGAGGGATGACGCAGGGTCGACATCACCCAGAATTCCTGCCGGAACTGCAAGCGCCCCGTCTCATCGGGGCTCAGGCACACCTTCAAGGCCACTTCCTGGTCGGTGCGCTCACAGCGCACTCGCCAGACCTCGCCCATTCCTCCACGGCCTAGCAACTCGAGCGTCTGAAAACGAGGAGCTAGGTTGATCATGGGGCGCTGAACCTCAGCCGGGAAGACAACGGGACAGGGCGGGCATCCGCATGGAACGCCCTGCCCTTATACCCGTCCATACCCGGGACATTTGCGATACCATCGGAGGACGATGGGCGACATCTCGTCGCATCGGATCGCCCGGTCACGCCCCGCCCTGGAGTTTGAACACCTTGTCCACCGACTCAACGATATCCGCGTCGCGCCCCATTGTGACGGTGGGCGCCCTGGCCTGCGATCCTGATGGGCATGTTCTGGTGGTCCAGACCCACAAGTGGCGACATACCTGGGGAGTTCCCGGTGGCAAGATCGACCCGGGCGAGCCGATGGCTGAGGCACTGGTGCGGGAGTTCGCTGAAGAGACCGGTCTGAACGTACGTGACGTGCAATTTGTGGCGGTCTATGAAGCCATTCAATCAGCCGAATTCTACAAGCCCGATGCCCACATGATCTTGCTCAATTTTGTTTGCCGGTGTGATGGCGGCCCCGTCACGCTCTCCGACGAAGCGCAAGCGTACCGCTGGGTCACCCCGGAAGAGGCAGACCAGCTGCCCTTGAACAGCTTCACCCGGCAGCTGCTGGCCGATGCACGCCACCTGCTCCACACCAGCCCGCCGGAGCATCGCATCCAGCCATCCACCACGTCTGCAAAGACGCGGCGGATGGGCGCCTCAGATCTCCCATTCCCCGGCGCCTGATGGCGTGGCGACGCTCCTTTCGTCGGTGGTACAATGCGCCTCGCAGATGGCCCATTGTGCTGGGTCGATGACGGGGAGGTAGCCATGACGATTCAGTCTTCCGCAACCGATGCAGCGCTCGACGCCAGGGGCCGCTTCGACCTGGCGAGCCTGCAGGCCGCCGTTCGCGCCTTCAATTCACGCGGCCAGCTGGGCCAGGACCCCTTGGCGGCCCTCTATGGCGCCCGGCGCCAGCAGTGGAATCTGTTCAGCGTGGGCCTGCGGGATGACGAGATGGAGACGCTGCGCGACTACATCTTCCCGTACCGCGAGTTGCCCACGGCACCAGATGCCGCTCCTGTCCCTGCCTACAACCTGGTGGCTGGGGAGTGGAAAAAACCCAGTTCAGGCCAGCTGGTGACGCTGCCCACCCTGTGGGACAACCGCATTCCGATGGTGGCCGTGGCCGACTCCCAACCTGCCGACGTGGAAGAAGTGGTGGAAGCAGCCTGGTCGCACTGGAGCAGCTTCGAGTGGGCCGAAGAGACCACCTCGTACCGAAAGTGGGTGGTGAACAACTTCTCCCGCCTGCTCGAATACTTCTCAGAGGATGTGATGCGCGAAATTCGCCACGTCATCCCCAAGACGCGCATGGAAGCTGAGAAGGACTTCTGGGAAGCGAAGCGGGCCGCTGATCACATTGGCGGCAACGCAGAGAAAGCGCTCCGTGGGGAAATCGTGCCCCCGATGGTGCCAGGCCATAGTTACTGGAAAAACGGCTTCCTGCCTGCGGGCGTGTGCGCGGTCGTCACCCCGATGAATTTCATTTACGGCATTCCGGTCATCCAGATCGTGGGGTGCTACATGTCCGGCTCCGTGATGGTCTTCAAAGGTCATCCGTTCGGCGGCATCTGCAACACGGTGATGATGCGCATGCTGCTGGCTGCCGGGGCCAATCCGCGCGCCATCCACAAGCTAGAAGGCTTCGGCAGTGGCATTGCGGGGCTGGCCACCCACGAGAAGGTGGCCGTGGTCTCTTTGACCGGCTCCGAGAAAACCGCCAAGGCGATCGCCTCGGGGCGCGGCGTGCGCACGCTCAAGTTCGAAGGCGGCGGATGCAATTGGGCTTACGTCGATGAGGGATTCAGCGACGACGAGCTCCAGCGCATCGCGGTCCGGCTGGTTTACTCCAAGTTGGGTTTCAGCAGCCACAAGTGCACCACCCTGCACGGCATCGCAGGCAGCCAGGCGGTGCTGACCAAGCTCGAAAGCCTGATCAACGCGGAGATGGACCAGTGGACGGTGGGTGATCCGCACCTCACGGAGAACGCCAAAACGATTGGCCCCAACATGGTGCACAAGGCCCAGACCGTGACCAACATTCAGGAAGCGGCCCGGCGCGCTGGCTACCGCATCGCCCGCGAAGGCGGCAAGCTCAGCCATTCAGAGTATGCGAACCACGCGGAGGTGATTGCCCCGGTGGTCATCGCTGATCTGGTGCCCAATGCGGTGGTCACGGCAGATTGGGACGGCAAGGGCGAAGAGACGTTCAACCTGACCACCACCGAGTTCTTCATGCCCATCCTGTGCCTGATGCCGCTGGCGGAATTCGAAGACTTCCTGCGCTTTGCCGTGCTGACGAACTCTCACGACCTGGCCTGTTCCATCTGGAGCCGGGATGACCGCAAACTTCAGCGCGCTCGCCGCATCATCGGCGGCATGCTGAAGGAAAACGACGGCACCGATTCCGCCATGGACTGGGAAGAATTTGGCGCCTCCGGCATCGGAGACTCCGGCAACATGGGCGTGGGAGATGCCGAAACAACGGTGGCCATCTTCAGCCGCCGTCAAAAGGGTCGACACGTGATCTTCTGAGCGCCTGGTCGGGTCCGCCTCAGGCGAAGGTGGACCCGATGGGGTCTCCACTGACCACGGGATGCCCCAACAGGGACTCCCGGATCAGGTGCCGTGCGGTGCCCATACAGAGCAGCGTGAGCAGCAGCAATGCCAACGCGAGCCGGTAACGGTTTTGCCCACGCAGGGTATCGAGCAAGGAAAACAGTGCCCCAAGCGCCGCCACGATACCGACGGCCAAGACCAGCACGGCCGGTGCAGTCAGAGCGCCCCGAGGGAGCGTGAAAAGCACCAGCGGGCCTGCCAGGAACTGAAGCGCCGTGGTGGCGATCGCCCATTGTCCCCCGAACCGCACCACACGCGCGCGATCCTCTCCAGAGAGCACCGAACCGGCGCGTCCCCACCACCCCATGACCCACAGCCCGGCGATCGCCAGACTGGCCAGCAGGAAATGGAAATAGCGTGGCAACACGTTCCCGACGCTCCACAGCGCCTCGAAGAAACCGGGCCGACGGGCCATGGCGGCCGCATCCAACATCAACTGCGTGTTGGTCAGGTAGATGAAGGGAATCGCCAACAGCGTCAACGCCGCCAAGCCCCCCACGGTGGCGTGCCAGCCCGGATGCCGGTGCATCCAGCCATCCCAGCCAAATTTATAGGCATACAGCAGCGCGAACGCCAGCGTGACCAGCCAGAGCACTGACAGCCAAGCCGGCGCGATCAGGGCACTGCTGGAATAGAAGGCCACCGGGTAGACCACGCTGATCAGCAGCAAGGGACCGATGCCGAGCACCACGGCCACGCTCTTGTGAACCGTGACGGTGTCCATCAGCAGACCAGCGAAACGTAAAAACAAGGCATCACGACGACCGACGAAGTGCGCCGACAACGCCAGCAGTGTTCCCCCCAGCATCAGGTTGACGAAGACGATGTGCAGCAAGAATGCGCCGACCAGCGCAACCTTGCCGATGGGCAGGGGCAACGGCGAGGGCAGATCGATGGCTGGAATCATCACGGGAGCGTCCTCCCGGGCACTCGGGCATCGCGCTCCGGCGATTGCCGCAAGGAGGAGAGGTACCCTGCAAGGGCATGTTTCTCGGCCTCGGTCCCGACAAACGGCGGCATGAAAGGATGAACCTGATGCTGCACCCCCAGAAACGCGTGAATCCCCTGAGGGGATTGCCCTGACAGTCGCACAGCCAATCCGTTCGGCCCCGCCACCGTGTGACAGCTGGCGCACTGCAAACGGAACAAAGCCTGCCCCGCCGCCCTCTCCTGACCTGGCTCAGGGCGCTTGATGCCGGTCCAGCGGGTATGGGTCAACAGACCTTCCCGATTGAGGCGTGGCACGTCCGCCACCCGAATCCCGTTGGCATACATGTAACCAGGGATGAGAAATGGCTTCCGCACGAATTCTCGGGCCCGCTCGAAATGTCCGAGCAACATCACGAGGGCAAACCCCGTCAGCCACACCACCGCCCGTGGCGCCGCACGGCCGAGGCGCAGGCAGGCCAAGCCAAGCCCGAACAAGGCGAGGCAAACCAGGGCGTGCAGCACACCAGCCAGGGCACTCCAGTCCGCGAAGCGGGTGGTCATCAAGGCGGTCGGCAAGAGCGCGCGCATCCGGTCCGGCAACACCATCAGGTACCAACAACCGCCCAGCCCCATGAGGGGCACCGCCGCGAGCAGAAAGCGCCCACACAAGCGCTGGAAGGGCACCAGCAGGGAAGGTGGCGCCACCCAGCGCATCAGCAGCAAGCCGAGACAGCCCGCCAGCGCCAGGGCCAGTCCCGTGCGGAACACCAGTTGTGGCCCATAACTCGGATTGAAAAAAGCCCCCCAGAAGGCGCGCTCAGAGAGCCAGGCCCCCGGTGTCAACATCGCTCCCAGAATTCCCGTGATGATGGCCAACGTCAGGAACGAGGTCAGCACATAGGCCCAGCCCAGTTGGAGGTGCCGGCGTCGGTCGCTGAACGTTCGCCACGAGAGAAAGTACCCCAGGACCATGGCCACTTCGGCAATGAACACGAACCATTCCACAAACCAGGCCCAGAAAAAGATATGCAACATCGCCGCAATGCCGGCGGGTGCCGCCACCATGACGGAGAACCAGATTCCAACGCCCGACAGGGCCCCGACCGTGGTGGTCAGAAGGAAGAACAGACGAGCCAGCCGGTAGGCCAAGTCATCCCAATCGGAGCTACCAAGCCGGATGGCTTCACGCTCAGCCAGCACCACCAGCAAGGAGCCGCCAATGGCAGCGCTGTGATTGACCAGCACATGCAAGGTGGCGATGAAGGCAATCAAGTAGCGATTGCCCACCAACGGAAACTCGAAGTAAGGAAAATCCATGGACGTTCACCGGGGATCCCACCCTGCGAAACGTTCAACCGCCGCCCTCAGGAAGCGGAGAGACTGCTGACTTTGGGAGCCAAACTCGGGGGTTTGTTCTTGAGCGGATCGTAATCGAAAATCGTGTAATTGATGGTCAAGCCGGCATCTCCCGGAACAGCCTTGGAAAGTCGAAACACCAGCGGAAGATCCTCGCTGATTCCGGCCTTGAGAATGCGGTGCTCATCGCAAAAACACTTGATCAGTTCAAACGAGCTGTCTTCTTTCGGCACCACCATGTGAACCGCCCGGTAATCCAGGTCGCGCTGCGTGAGGTTGGTGAGACGGTAGCGGACCACCGCCACATCACCGGTCTTGACCCACATGCGCCGCTCGAGGGGACGGATGTCGATGGGCAACTGCCCACTCACGCCCATGAAGTTCACCAAAGAGGTTTGCTCATCAGCCCGCTCTTTCCCGATCCCTTCGCGCGCGATGCGCGCAAGGACCGCGGCCGGGTTCTGTTCTCTGGCGGTTGGAATTCCCAGCACACCGCACACCTTCCGATACAGGGGCGCGTAAACCCAGGGCAAGATGCCGGTCACGGCCACCACCGCCAGCACCAGCATGGTGAGGCGGCGGTGCCTGGAGGACAGCCTCGCATCGGTCTCCGCGTCCTGGGAGACTGGCTGCGCCGGAGAGATCCCGGTCGGATCCTCATCAGGGGTACTGGGCGACTGGCGATCCATGGCTCAATGCCTCGCGAGCAAGTTCGTAGCGAACTCAGGCCCTCCCAACGCGGCATCCAAAGTCAGGCAAGAGAACAGGACCAGGGTGTACACGATGGAATAGGCGAACAACTTGGTGGCATCCCGCTTGGACTCGGTCATCAAGACGCGACCAGCCAGCAGCAAGAATCCCAGGCCAAGCAGGACAGCAGAGAAGAAATACACAGGACCGGCCGCTCCGAGCGGAACCAGAAAGAGCGACAGCGGCACCAGCACCAAGGTGTAGATCAGAATCCAGCGAGTGGTTGCGGGCACGCCATAAACCACCGGAAACATCGGCACCTTGGCCGCCACATAATCGTCCAGGCGAAAGATGGCCAGCGCCCAGAAGTGGGGTGGCGTCCAGAAGAAAATGATGGCAAACATGACCCAGGCCGGCCAACCCACCTCCCCGGTCACAGCGGCCCAGCAAATCAGCGGCGCACTGGCGCCCGCAGCCCCTCCGATCACAATGTTCTGAGGGGAGGTCCCCTTCAGCACCAAGGTGTAGAAGAAGCCGTAAAACAACAAGCTCCCCACGGCGATCGCCGTGGCCAGCCAGTGCGTGAAGACCAGCAACACGGCGGACGAAACCAGCCCCAAGCCAAGCGCAAAGACCAAAGCTGAACGGGGCGAAACCAGACCGCTCGGGATGGGGCGGGCCGCGGTCCGGGCCATCTGCTTGTCACGTTCCCGCTCGAAGTACTGATTGAAGACCGCCGCGGAAGCCGCGCAACCGGCCGTCCCCAGCAAAGCGGCACAGGCAAGACCGAAGTCGAGCGCACCAGGCGTGGCAATCAGCAATGCGGGCAAACCCGTCAGCACCACCAACATGACAATGGTGGGTTTGGTCAGCTGGTAATAAGCGCGCCACTGGATGCGGCGAGCAGGCCGCTCCGCCGAGACCGCTTCGGATGCCGGGCGTGGCCGGCCCCAGAGAACGGGATAGGCCTGGTAATTGGCCAGGAAGACGCACAGGAAGAGGGAAAGCCCCGTGACCAGGTGAGCCACTGAGAGGGCTGGAGGAATCTCCCACAGAACCGTTGCAGCCCCCAGGCCAATTTGCGCCACCAGTAAACCGGCGGACAGGCGCATCCAACTCCTGACACGCTCACCAGCCTGCCACTCGACAGCCAACAGCGTGAGCATCAGAACCGAAGCGACCGTCACGGCCCCCAGGCGGTGGATGACCTGAATCCCCACATTGCCCACCAGGGGTGGCAGCCACATCCCGTAGCACGTAGGAAAGTCCGGACAGGCCACCCCGGAATGCGAAACCGACACCATGGCCCCGAGAAACAGTTGAAAAAACACCGCCCCGAGGGCCACGGGAAGCAAAAACAGATAGAAGCCGGCCCGGGGCAGTTCCTCCGGCCCCCGCAGTTGGGCTCGCGTCCGAAGCAGGATCGTGACCCAGGTGATCAGCAGCAACGCCGCCAGTTCCAGGTGCGTGGCGACGACCGCGGGAGGCATGTCATAGGCCACCGTCACGGCCCCGAAGGAGACGATTGCCACCAACAGCAGCAGTCCAAAGGCGACCAGACGCCCCAATTCCGCACGCAGCGGCGCAGAGCGCAGCACCCAGGCGCTACCCACCAGCAAGGTGAGCGACACCAGTGCGCCCACCGCGCGATGAGCGTACTCCAAAATCGACTCGAAATTCATGGCCGGCCAGAAATTGCCGTGACAGAGCGGCCAGTCAGGACAGCCCATGCCAGCCCCCGTGGCACGAACCGTCGAACCCAACACCATTTGGGTGATGATCAGCCCGACGGCCAGGCACACAAAGGGAAAGAAACGAGAGAAGAATGTGGAAACCATGGGATCACCCCACCTTGAACAGCGTGTGGAACAAAGCCGCCCGCTGAAGATAGGTCAGATACATGACGAACAACACAACGCCGAAAATGGCGAGCCCCAGGCGTCGGTTGCGCCGAGCCACTTCAGGGTCATAGGGGTCTGGAGGTAGTGCCATGGGAATTCCACTCGGTTAAACACAACGCCCGCGGCCGAGGCCGCGGGCGGGAGGCGAATCAACGCCGGGCCTTGACCTGGTCGGGAGTGATCGGCTTCGCCGTGTTCCCCCAACTGCTTCTCACGAAGGAGATAACGGCAGCAATCTCGGTGTCCGAGAGTTGTCCGCCAAAGGCAGGCATCTGCCCGTTGTACTGGGTCCCCTTGACGGTCATCGGACCCACCTTGCCCTTGAGCAAGATGTCGATCACCTCATCATCGGAGCCGTTGACCTGTTCAGCCCCCGCCAACGGCGGGAACATCGGGGCCATGCCCGTCCCGGCCGGCTGATGGCAACCCGCGCAACGAGAGGTGTAAACGGCCTCGCCAGCCTTGACCAAAGCGGCGGTATCGACGGGCGCCGCGGGAGCCTCGGTCACCGCAGACGGAGCCGCAGCAGGGGCCGCGGAGGCCGGGACGGCGTGTTCACCCGCGGCGTGTTCACCCGCGGCGGGTTCGCCAGCCCCGTGGGCAGGCAGCGCCGGTTTCTTGAAGACGGCCCCGATCTTCCCGACCGACTCGAATGGCTCGATCGCAGAAGGCGCCTTGTGCGCCGCCACCCACGCATCAAAGGTGGGAGCGTCCACGCCCTTGACCTTGATGTCCATGGCGCCGTGGAACGCCCCGCACAGGTAAGCGCAGGCACCTTCCCAGCTACCCGTTTGCTTGACTTCCAAAGGAAACTGGACCAAGTTGCCCGGCGTGGTCATCTGCTGCATGCCAAATGCCGGCACCCACCAGGAGTGAATCACGTCAGCGGCCGTGAACTTCACCAGAATCTTCCGACCCGTGGGAATGTAGAGCGCGATATCATCCCACTCCTTAGTGCCCTTCTGAATCTTGGACACCGCCTCCGTCCGCATGGTGGAAGAGAACGTGGCGTTCAGCTCGGGGTAGCGATACTCCCAGAAAAACTGACGCCCCACCACTTCAAGCACCAGGTCCGGCTTCTTGGGCAGGTTGGCCATGTACATCAGACCCTGAAAGGTCGGCACACAGATGATGATCAGCAACACAAAGGGGATGATGGTCCAGACCACTTCCAGCGTCGTGTTGTGCGACCAGGAGGCCGGCTCCCGATTCTCACCAGGCTTCTTGCGAAACTTGACCAGGGCATAGACCAGCGCGACTTCCACCACCACCAGGATGCCGATACAGATCCACATCATGAGTTGGTAGAGGGAGTTGTTGATGTCACCGAAGACCGTCACCGAATCGACGTAACCGAAGGGCGCCGCGATGGCAGCTCCGGTGAAGCAGAGAGGAAACAGGGCGGCGAGAAAGAGCAGAGCGAACCTGCCCAAGGGCCACGATGAGGGAGGATGATGCATGGGTGGGTGCGACTCCTAGCGTGCGACGGGCAGTTTTTCGAAGTTGTAAGCCGGGGGCGGAGAGGGGATGTCCCACTCGAAGGTCCGGGTGTCCGGATGATGGTTCCAGGGATCGTTGCCGACCTTCTGACCATACTTCAGCGTGTAAATCACCTGCGCAATGATGAGCAATTGAGCTGCGCCCATCACGAAGCCAGCGTAGCTGATCAGCTGGTTGAGGCTCTCGAAGTGAGGCGCGTAGTAGGCCACGCGGCGGGGCATTCCCTGCAAACCCAGGAAGTGCATGGGGAAGAAACACACGTTCATCGCGATCATCGTCAGCCAGAAATGAAGCTGTCCGAGACCCTCGTGGTACATCCGTCCGGTCATCTTGGGCAGCCAGTAATAGAAACCGGCAATGAGGCCAACCGCAGAGCCGGCGAACAGGACGTAGTGGATGTGAGCCACGATGAAGTACGTGCCGGAGACCTGGATGTCGAACGGAATCGACCCCTGCATGATCCCGGACAGGCCGCCAATCGTGAAGAAGGCGACAAAACCGATGCAAAAGAGCATGGGAGTCTTGAACTCCACGACGCCGCCCCACATGGTGGCAATCCAGGAGAAGATCTTGATGCCCGTGGGCACGGCGATCAACAGGGTCAGAATCATGAACACGGTCAGAATCCAGGGGTTGATGCCGGTCGCAAACATATGGTGGGCCCACACCACCAGACCGAACAGCCCGATAGCGACCGAGGAGTAGGCAATCGGAAGATAACCAAAGATCCGCTTCTTGGAGAACGCGGGGATGATTTGCGACACGATCCCGAAGACCGGCAGGATCATGATGTAGACAGCCGGATGCGAGTAGAACCAGAAGAGATGCTGGAAGAGGATGGGATCACCACCCGCTTCAGCCCGGAAGAAACTGGTGCCGATGTTGCGGTCGAGCAGCAGCATCGTCACGGCGCCGGCCAGCACGGGGGTCGCGATGACCTGTAGCCACGACGTCACCAACCAGCCCCAAGCGAAGAGGCTCATCTTGTGGAAGGTGACCCCAGGGGCGCGCATGTTGAAAATGGTGACAATGAAATTCAAACCGCCAGTGATGGAACTGGTGCCCACCAGGTGAACCCCGAAAATCCAGAGGTCAACGCCCATTCCAGGTGAATAGGTCTGATTCGCCAGGGGAGGGTAAGCCGTCCAGCCGTTCGCGCTGGCTCCCCCGAGGAAGAAGCTCGAGAGGAACACCAAGCCGCCGGCCGGCACCAGCCAGAAGCCGAGCGCATTCAGGCGAGGGAAGGCCACGTCACGAGCGCCCAGATGGAGAGGCAGCGCCAGGTTACCGAAACCCGTCACGGCCGGAATGATGGCCAGAAAGATCATGACCGTGGCGTGCATGGTCATCATCTGGTTGTAAAAGTCGGGCGTCAGGGCCTGATTGTTGGGGTGCATCAACTGCACGCGAATGGCCATCGCCATCGCACCACCAATCAGAAAAAAGATGAACGAAGTCCAGAGATACAGCACCCCGATCTTCTTGTGGTCGGTGGTCATCAGCCAGTCGAGCACCGGGTGGCGTTTGGCATGCCCACCACCGTGACCGTGGTCCGCGCCATGGGCGTGGTCAGCGCCGTGCGTGGTGGCAGTCGAGGGAGGGTGCGCGTGGTCAGCGTGCATGGGAAACTACTCCGTTAAACCAGGCTGGCCGCGATGGCGAGCAGGGAATCCAGGGAAACTGAAGCGTCCTTCGCGGCAGGGTGGCCCCAATCGCGAACATAGTCGTAGAGGTACACGCACACCACGAGGCCGATCCAGACGACGTCGACGAAATGCCAGTACCAGCCGGCGGCGGTCATGGCGAAGTGCTTGTGCGGGGTGAAGTGCTGAAACCAGATGCGGAAAGTCACCACCGTGATGAAGATGGCCCCGATGATCACGTGGAAACCGTGGAAACCGGTCAGCAAGAAAAAGGCGGTGCCCATCGGACCGGACTGCACGGTGAAGCCTTCGTGGATGAGGTGGGCCCACTCCTGCGCTTGCACCCCCAGGAAGATGAAGCCGAGCAGCAGCGCCATCACCATGTGCTTGAGGGAACGCCCCCCTTGCCCGTGTTCAATGTGGTGCTCTCCGCGCATGTAGAAGAAGCCACTCACCACCAGCAAGGCGGTGTTGACCAGCGCGATATCCCAGGGCAATTTGGCGAAACCCTCAGGTGGCCAGACGGGGGCCATGTTCCGCGCGTAGAAAAAGTACGCGAAGAAGGCCGCGAAGAACATCACTTCCGACCCAATGAAAAAGCCAAAGCCGATGCGGAGACCCCGGCGGGCATCGTCCGGCGTTCCAATCAGGCTGTTCTCTTCCAGTTTGTTGTCGCGGACGAGTTCCCACCACCAGCCGATCAGGGCGCAGATCAGAATGGAGAAACCCAACGCAATGGCTGCCGGCCCGAAGGCTAGCTGGTTCCAGGTCGAAGCGGCGCCAAACAACATCAGCCCGGTCGAGAATCCGGTGATGGCCGGAAAAATGCTCGCGATCTCGTGCTCGAGCACGTGCGGGTCGAGGGCAGCCACATCCGTGCCGGGAGGCACAGGCTGGGAAGCGGCGTGATGAGCGTGATCGGACACGAAGATCTCCTGCGTCGATGGCGACAACGTTCTGCCGACGCGGCTTTTCCTCGAGTCAATGTTCCGAGGGAGGGCCGCTTGGCGTTCACCTTGGGAAAAGCAACATCGAGCCTTTACCCGGTTCCCGTAGGCCGATACCGCTTGCCTACCACAAAAGGTACACCGCGGAAGGCGGCGTGGCAAGGACGAATGCCCCCCCTATCACTCGACGACAAAGGGCGCTTTTGTTACGCTTTGAGCGTTTTTCGGTCATTGTTTTCGCGTGCCTGAGGCGCCCCGCTGCTTGCCAGACTTCACGACCCAGTTGAGTCAACGTGGCCACGCGGCCCGTGCCTTTCTGTCGGACGTGGCCGTACAGGCCGTGATAGAGCGGACCCTGCCCCACCTGGACGACCCTGAGTTGCATCGTCTGGGCCAGGCCTGGCTCAGCCGGGCGGTCCAGCAGAACGAGGCCCGCTGGAGGGCTCTGAAAGCCGCGGGACTGCCGGTCCCGGAAGGATGGCTGGGAGCTTGGAAGGATCTCCATCAAGGACTGGGGGCGCTCACAGCCTGGTACCGACCCGCCGACGCCTTGCGTCTGGCCCAACTGCTGGCCAGCCTTGGTCGGGCCACCCGCAACGCGCTGCCCGCCCCCGGCTGGCTCGGGGGAGGGAATCCCGCCGAGCTCCCCGACGACAAGTTGGCCTGGGCCACGGCGTGGCAGCAGGAACAGCAGGAAGGTCAGGTGGTCAGAGGTGAGGAGCGAATCGCGCGTGTGAGCCTGGTCAGCGCCAGTGCCCCAGCCCTCGCGGCCACCTTGGAACAACCCGCCGCTTGGCTCGCCCATACCAGCTTACCCCTGCGCGGCGAATGCCCCGACGCGCTGCTGCGCGAGGGTGTGGCCTACCAGCTCTGCCCCGTATGGGGGGGAGAACCCACCTGGCAGGCCCGCGTGCTCGTGGCCAAACCGCCGTTTTTCTGGGTCGAGCGACTGACGGGGCCTGGCATCACCTGGCTGGAATGGCAGCGCCGACTCGAACCGGAGGGGCCCGGCAGCACCTGGGTATTTGACCGCATCACGCTGGTCGCGAGCGGCCCGCTCGGACCACTGGTGCGGCCTTCTCCCTGGCGCGTGATGCTCACGAGCTTGCTCGATCAGATTCACAGGGGCCTGGAAGCCGCCGTGGCGCCGCCGCTCAGCGAATGAAGCCGTAGGAGTGCAGGCCGCTGCTGAGGTAGTTGACGCCGATGTAGGTCACCACCATCGACACGAAGCCCAGTGCGGCCAATCCGGCGGCCCGCTGCCCCGTCCAATCGTGTGACAATCGGGCGTGGAGATAGGCCGCGTACACGAACCAGGTGATCAGTGACCACGTCTCTTTCGGGTCCCAGCTCCAGTAGGTTCCCCAGGCGCCGTTGGCCCACATCGCGCCCGTGATGATGCCGATCATCAGCAGAGGAAAGCCCATCAAGATCAGGCGGTAAGTCAGTTCATCAAAAAAGACCAGCGACTCATCGTGACGGGAGCGACCGGAGCCCGGCGCGCCCGTACCAGGTTCCCCACCGGCGTGGACCGGAGCCAGCAGCAAGGCCTCCTCCCGGCGCTGCCGCCAGGCGAAGTAAAAGTAGGCCAGCGCAGCCGCAAACGACATGGTGAAGGCCGCATAACTGGAAAGTACCAGCAGCACGTGAATCTTGATCCAGTAGCTTTGCAGCGCCGGCATCAGGGGAGCGGCGCCCTTGAAGTGGGGCGGCAGGATGGAGGCCCCTCCGATCAGAATCATCACCAAAGGCGACACCACCACACCGAAGTAGCGTGGTTTGTACCAGAACTCCACGACAAAATAGAACACCAGTGAAACGAACAGCATGGTGACCATGCTTTCCCACAGGTTCGACCACGGGGCGTGCTGGGCGATCAAGCCTCTGGCGACCAGGGTCGTGCCCGAGGCGAGCAACGCCAGGAGCATGCCACCCTGCCCCATCGCCTTGAACAGCTCCCGGCGGGTTCCCAGGTGAATCACGAATGCCACCAAGGCCACCAACCCCCCGATGAAGGTCAGCGAAACCGCCGTTTGTTCCAATTCAAGCCAGTTCACGCCGCAGCCCCCTCTCCCGCTTGTTCGGCCGGTGCCTCGGCCAGACGATTCCAGCCCGCCGCCAGGGCCGTCAACTCGCGCCTCAGGATCACCCGGCCGCGGTGGGTGCGGCCCCCGAGGAGCCAGCCGTCGTCATCCCGCCGGACCCACGCCTCACAATGACGAAAAGGAAGCAGGGCCAACCCCACAATCATCATGCCACAACCGAGATAGACCAGCGGAATGCCCGGGTCCGTCTTGGTCTCGAGGCCGCTGAAGAGGTGATAGGTCTCGACCTCGAAGCGGTGGCCGCCCATTTCAACGGGCACGCCGGGATAAACTTGCACCACGGGCTGGAATTGGGCGGTCTCGACCAGCACGGCGGGCTCCTCCAGAGACCGCAAGAACAACATCACTTCCTGGGAGCCCAAGCGAAAGGGCCTGGACATGTACCCCCCGGTCTTCGCCTGTGCCAGCGAGTGACGCGAGGTGACCCCGTCCAAGGTGTAGGTCAGCCCGGCCACCCCCCAGAACGACTGGTAGAAATACACGCCCTCGTGAATCAGCGGCTCGTTGACCCAGAGGGTGCGTTGCTGGGGCGGCCCCCCCTCCTCCGGGGTGATGGTAACTTCGGAGTAATACTGCTTGACCATCCCGCCGGGCCGGAAGGCCAAACGAAAGGCATCCAGCCGCAGGTCAAACGCCTTCCCTGGCTGGTGCCAACGCCCCCGCTGGAAGGCTGACTCCACCACCCGACGCGAGGAGACGCTCTCCCCCACCGCGATCGGCAGGCTGTTCTTCATGCCACCCAGCCCCCCCCAGATGGCACCCGCAATCACGAGGAACAGACTCAGATGGATGAAGGTGGGAGCCAGGCGCACGAATTTGTTTTTCTCGGCAAAGACGATCTCTTCACCCTGAGACTGCACCCGCCAGCCCCGCTTGCGCAGCATATCGAGGAACAACGGGGTGGGGGGAGCGCTCAGGCGTTGAACCTCCATCAAGCCGCTGGGACTCGGGGCCGGGGGGAGCGCCAGGCGGTAGCGACGCCAGGTCGGCGGAAAGCGCAGATAGGTGCAGACCGCCAAGTTGATGAACAGCAACGCCAGCAAGGCCACGAACCAGCCGGCATGGTAGACGTCATGCGCGTCGAGGGCCTGAAGGACCAGCTTGAGCCAGGCCGGAAAAGCGGCTTCGGTGATGACCTCCGGGCCCCGGTCCTGGGGCAGAACCGTTCCGATGATCGACGCCGCGGCGATCGCCAACAGCAGACCAATGGCCAGCTTGAGCGACCCGAAGAACATCAGAAACTCGCGCTTCCACGCGGCCCAGGGACGAACGGACTCCGACAAGACTTGCCCTCCGCCCGATTATTATAGGGGAATCCGGCCCCGAGCGAATCGAATGGCCCCCTCGGCTCCCTGCGGGCGGACCGGGCGGGTCCGCGGAAGCGCAAGGTCAGCACGGGAGCGCGTTCGGCAGTCGGGGGCCCTTCAAGCAGCGATCGGCGGTGTGAGGCCGTGGACTTTCCCCGCCCGATCGCGCAACATGAGGCCCGCCCTGCTCGCCCCCCGTTCGCCTCGCGCCGATTCGTGTGAAACCTGCCTCCCTCGCTTCTCTTGATGCTCTGCACGGATCCCCGGTGGCCGTGTACGATCCGGGCGTGCTGGCGGAAGCCTTGGCTGCCGCAGGGCGCACAGGCTGGCAACGTCGCCTCCGCCTGCTGCAAATCTTGCTTCATTTTTGCGGTGGGTTCTGGCTCGATTCGCTTTTTCCGGCCCCACATCGGGAAGCGCGCCAACGCCGACGGGCAGGCTGGCTGAAGGACCGCTTCGTCGAACTGGGCGCCACCTTCATCAAGATCGGTCAGGTTCTCTCGACCCGGCCAGACCTGGTTCCGCTGCCCTATGTGGAGGTCATGGCCTCGCTCCAGGACCAGGTACCCCCCTTCGACTCCGCGTTGGCCCATCAGATCATCGAAGCGGAACTGGGCCACCCTCTCCCCTCGCTCTTCTCCGTCTTCAACCCTTATCCGATCGCCGCCGCCAGCATCGGTCAGGTCTACAAGGCGCGCCTGCGAACCACGGGGGAAGACGTGGTCGTCAAGGTCCAACGCCCCGGACTGCTGCCGGTCCTGGCCCTGGACCTGGCCATCCTGCGCCAGTTGGCGGAGTTTGTGGAGCGTCATCCCCTGCTGGGGCGAGGCATGCCGTATACCGCCATCCTCGACGAATTCGGCCAGAGCCTCTACATTCAGGCCGACTACCGCCAGGAGGGACGTTTTGCGGACCGTTTTCGGGAAAACTTCGCACATTTTCCCGGCGTCGACACCCCGCAGATTCACTGGTCGCTCACCACCGCGCGCGTGATGACCATGGCTTACGTGGACGGTTTCAAGCCGACCGACCTGGTGGCCCTGAGCGACGCCGGCCTCTCCTTTCAGGACGTGGTCCGTACCGGGGTGCGGGCCACCATCAAGCAACTGCTGGAGGACGGCTTTTTCCACGCCGACGTGCACCCCGGCAACCTGTTCGTCGACCGCGCGGGCCAGCTGGTCTACATCGACTTCGGCATGGTGGGGGAGCTGTCACCCTTCGTGCAGGAAAAGATTGTCGATGTCTTTCTCCACTCCGTGCATCGGCAATACGATGCCCTGGTCGAGGATTTCATCGCGCTGGAATTTCTCTCCCCGAAGGTCGACCGCGCGGCGCTGGTGCCGGTCGCCGAGCACATCTTCAAGTCGCAATATGGCGAGACCGGTGAACGCCTGACGGTCAAGGAGATTTTTGCCTCGGTCTCCCGGGTGCTCTACGAGTATCCGTTCCGGATTCCGGAAAAGATCGCCTTCATCCTGCGTACCATCATCACGCTGGAGGGCATCATTCACCAGTTATGGCCAGACTTCCGCTTCCTGGAGGTGGCCGGGCCCTACGCGGCCAAGATCCTGCTGACGGACGCCAAGGCCTCCATTCGCGAAAAACTGGTGGACGAACTCTTCGTCGCCGGCGAATTTCGTCCGGACCGCCTCAGCCGGCTATTCGGGGCCGCTTCCCGCGAGCCCACCTTTCGCTTCGGGGAGGTGGCCCCCGCTGTCCTGCGCTACCTGACCTCACCGGCAGGCCGCCGGGTGCGCGAGGGGCTTCTGGAGTTGGCGCGGCGGAGTAGCGGCACCCTTCACAACGAAGCCCGGGACCAGGTGGGTGTCTACATGGCGCTTGCGGCAGCGGACCCGAGCTGGAGCTGGGATGACCTGCTGCTCCCCGTGTTCGACTTCCTGCGAACCCCAGAGGGCCTGGATAACCTGCAGCGCCTGATGGAGTTACCCGCCCTGTGGCGTGCGGCGGACCTGGAGCTTCACGCCGAGCGCACGGGACAAGGGGGCTGGGATGCCATTTTCGCGGAGCGTTCGCTGTCCCCCGAAGCCCAAGCTCGCCTGCTCGACACCTTGGAATGGGTGCTCACCGCCCCAGGCCTGACCCTGCAGCCTCTGGTGGAGCGAGCCGCCACCCTGTTGAAGAGTCCTGCGGGGCGACGCTGGTTTCAACAGCTGGGTGAACAACTGGAGAAAGACCCGCGCAGCTTTGACGGTCGGGTGCTCCGGCTCGTCTCGATCGCGGCCGAGCACCCGCATCTCAACATTGCCCCGCTGGTCAAGGCGTTCTTTCAGCTGGCCACGGGCCCGGAAGGCCGTCCCTGGCAGAATCTGCTGCTGCACTGGTTTCGCGACGGGGAAGCCAGTGGCAGCGAGGCGCCACCGCGGATCGAGCCCCTCTGGAGAGCCTTGCAGCCGCTGCTGGCAGACGGGCGTCTGCGCGTGAGCGACGTGGCCGGCCCCACCCTCGGATGGCTGCTGTCCGCCGAGGGAGAGCAGGTGCGCAATCAGGTGGTGAATTCGTTCAAGGAGAAGCTGCCGGAAATGGCGCAGGGCCTGTGGCGCGCGGCAGGACAGACGTGGCAACGGCTCAAGCAAGTGCTCGAAACGGAATCCCCCCCCGCGCCTCCAACGGCCGACCCGAAGGGCTGACGCGCGTGACCCAAGGAGCAAGCCCGATGAACCTCGGCAACCGAATCGACCTCCTGCGGGAGGTGCGCGCAGCGGGAGGGCGCGTGGCGATCGCCCCGCTGGCACAGCGCCAGGCCTTTCTGAAGGCCCTGCAACGTGAACTTCAGGCAGGTGAGTCGACGCTGCTCGCGGCCAACCGGGAGGATTTCCTGCAGGCCCAGGCAGCCGGGGCAGACGACGCGCGCCTGGACCGACTGCGCCTGGACTCGAATCGCCTGGCGGGCCTTTGCCAGGCGGTCGCGGAAATCGCCGCCCAGCCCGACCCACTCGCCCACACGGAGGAAATGGGCGTTCGCCCCTCCGGCATTCGTCTCAAACGGGTGCGCTCGCCGTTGGGCCTGATCGGAATGATCTACGAGGCGCGACCCAACGTGACGATCGACGCCGCCGCGTTGGCTGTGTTCGCGGGCAATGCCATCGTGCTTCGCCCGGGACGAGAAATCGCCCGCTCGGCGGCGGCCCTCGGGGCGTTACTGGGCGCCGCCCTGCGCGAGGCAGACCTGCCTGAGTCAGCCGTCATGGTGGTCGAAGATCCCGACCGGGCCTGGTTCGAAGCGATGTTGAATGCCGCCGGCGTGATCGACCTTCTGATTCCTCGCGGCGGGGCCTCCTTGATCCGGGCCGTGGAGGAAAAGGCGCGCGTCCCGGTGCTGGCGCACGCCTTGGGAGTTTGTCACACCTATGTGGACGGGACGGTCGACCTGGCGGAGGCGTTGCCCGTCGTGCTCAACGCCAAGGTCCAGCGCCCTGGCGTTTGTAATGCCACGGAGGGCCTGCTGATCGACCGCGCCGCCCTCGACCGCCTGCTGAAACCCCTGGTCGATGCCTTGTCGTCGGCCGGCGTCACCCTGCACGGTTCGTCAGAATTGGCGGCCCGCGACCCCCGCATTCTGCCTGATGGCGACCAGCATTGCGGGCACGAATGGCTGAGCCTGGACCTGACGTTGCAAGCGGTGGATGGCGTGGCGGGGGCGATCGCCTACATCGCCCGCCACGGTTCGGGCCACACCGAGGCGATTCTGACTCGGGATGAGATGGCGGCGGCTCGGTTCGTGCAGGAGGTTCAGGCCTCGGCCGTCATGGTGAATGCCAGCACCCGCTTCAATGACGGGGGGGAGTTGGGCCTGGGGGCTGAAATTGGCATCAGCACGACTCGCCTGCACGCCTGGGGCCCCATGGGCGCCCTCGCCTTGACCACCCAGCGCTGGGTGGTCGAGGGAGCCTTCAGCGTCCGGCGGTAGGAAGCCTCGGGTCAGCGCGCTGCGGCAGGCTCGGCAGACACGGGCGCGAGGAAATCGAGCACGGCCTGCACGATCACGCGGGTGCCGACGGCCAGGGCATCCTCGTCGATTCGAAACTCGGGGTGATGGTGCGGCACATCGACGCCCTTTTCGGCGTTCGCCGAGCCGATGAAGAAGAAGCAGCCAGGCACGGCCTGCAGGAAAAAGCTCATGTCCTCGCCGCCCATGCTGGGACGCGCCACCACCACGTTCTCAGGACCAACGGCCTTGACCGCCGAATCCCAGACCCGCCGACACATGGCCCCGTCGTTGACGGTGGCCGGGTAGACGGTCTGATAGTGCAGATGACACTGGGCACCGAACGCCTTGCAGGTGTGCTCGGCGATCGCCGCCACCCGCTCCGGAATCAACTTGGCCACTTCCGGGGAGAAGGTGCGCGCCGTGCCGTTCAGGCGCGCGGTGTGGGCGATGATGTTGTGGCGATCGCCCGCCACCAGCTTGCCTACCGTCACCACCGCACGTTCCAGCGGGTCGACCGCACGCGACACGATCGATTGCAAGGCCGTCACCAGGTGAGCCGCCACCACGATCGAGTCCACCGACAGGTGCGGCGCCGCACCGTGGCCCCCCTTCCCTTGCACCAGGATCTCGAACTCATCGGTGTTGGCCATGACGGGGCCTTCCGCGATGCCGATCTGCCCGACGGGCAGGCTGTTCCAGATGTGAAACCCGATCGCGGCATCGACCGTCGGATTCCGCAGCACTCCGGCCTCGATCATCGGCTTGGCGCCACCGGGGCCCTCCTCGGCGGGCTGGAAAATGAACTTCACCTGACCGTGCAGTTGCTCCCGACAGGCCACCAGGTGGTGAATCGCCCCCAGTTGCATGGCCATGTGGCCGTCGTGACCGCAGGCGTGCATCACCCCATCACGGGTCGAACGGAATTCGCTGTCGTGGAGTTCGTGAATGGGCAGGGCATCCATGTCGGCGCGCACCAACAGGGTCGGCCCGGGATGGGCGCCACGCAACAAAGCCACCAGGCCGGTCTGGGCCACCCCCGTCTCGACTTCCAGGTGCGGCAACCCTGCCAGAATCTCGGCCAGACGGGCTGCCGTGCGATGTTCCTGGAAGCCGAGTTCCGGATGGCGGTGAAAGTCGCGACGCCAGTCGATGATTTGCTGCTGCAGGTCCAGAGTGAGCATCGTATATCCTCCCCAGCGTCTCCCACGCCCATGGGAACACAGGGTCGTCTTGACGTCCACGTGCTGTCGGTGTGACGGACACACGCGCCGGCGCCAGGTGGGTGAGGTATGATCTCAGGCTGTATCAGGCGGCCGTGCAGGCCCCGATGGGAAAACAGAACGTCGCGGCGATGCGCGTTCCTGGAGGACCTATGAACCCGCGCATTCTCGCTGCCACTGCCCTTCTCGCGGGTGTCAGCGTGTTGGGCGTGGCCTCCACGGCAAGGGCGGAATGGAAGGGCCTATCGTCTTTCGATTGCGAAAGCTCGCGGGCCAACTGGAATTTCGATGGCCTGTACGGCCCCTACACCACGCGTGCCATCAAGAACCTCCAGCAGATTCGGGGCATCAAGGTCGACGGCGTGACCGGCCCGGAAACCTGCAAGGCGCTAGGCCTGCGATATCGCCGCACGCTGCGCTGTGGGATGGGCGGCAATGACGTCTACATTCTGCAGCAGGCGCTGGCCGCCTCGGGATTCTGGTACGGTGGTTTCGGGGACACCCTGACCTATGACGGACAGTTTCCTCAGGGACAGGGCAGCTGGCTCGAGCCGCCCATCCTGACGACGCCGGAGCCGGGTGCCACCCTGCCGCCGTTGACCATGTTCACGCCGGAACCGACGCCGGAACCCACCCCGGTGCCGACGGAAGCTCCGAGCGCGGCCCCCACTCAGGCCCCCAGCGCCACCCCGTCCCCCACACCGCGACCGACCATCGCGCCCACACCGGCCCCCACGCCGGTGCCCACCGCGGTCCCCACGCCGGCGCCCACTCCGGTCCCCACCCCCGTGCCGACCGCTGCTCCCAGCCAGCCTGCTCCCGTCGCGGGCGGTCCCCAATGGCGCCCCAGCATCGAACTCCAGGCCGGAAACTGGATGCTGCCGCTGACGGCGGGAGCCGGTAGTTACGATTGGGGCTTCTCTCGCCCCACCTGGAACGGTCAGGCGTCCGCGTGGTTCGGCAACTGGGGTGTCGGGGGTGAGGTGACGAACTTCGCGCTGACCTACGTCAATTACCGAGACCCCGTCGGTGGCCCCTACTTCTTGCCCAACACGGCCATGTACGACGTGCTCGGCAAGTGGCGCTCTGATTCGGGGGAATACCAGGTTCACGCCGGCTACCGAGGCATTGGCCGGGCCAACGTCAATTTCGCCACTGTTGCCGGCGTCTGGGACCGCCCCGTACTGGGGAGCTGGCTCTGGACCAAAGCCAGCGGGCAAGTGGGTCACAATTTCGCTGGCAGCTACTTTATGGATGCCCGGGCGCTGCTGTGTTTCCGACTCGACCCGATGGTGGCGGAGATCGGCTTCCGTCACTTCTCCTATCAGAACCAGCGGGACCCGCTGCTTCACATGAACGGCCCCGTGCTGGGCGCCGGCGTGGCGTTCTGACCCGAATCGGACAGAGGTTTGAACCGATTCCGGTCAGGCCGGCGGGCCTCCACCTCAGGCGCGCCGGGCCGGAAGCAGGTACAGGTATTGTAGGTAACTGAAGCGGCGCCAGGCCGGCCAGCGATAAAGCGTTCGGTCCAACCAGGCGAAGAGCCCGGGCGCGAAACGCTCGCGAAACACGTAATGAGAGACGAGCCGGAACAAGGCCAGTTCGGGGTAGACCACCCGCACGTGGAAGGCGCCTGACAGTTTGGCCACTTCATCGCTCGTGAGCGGGAACTCCTGGTCATCTCCATACTTGGGAAACCAGAGGCGGCCGGTCAGATAGCGGCGGAACGCCAGGGCGAAGCGTCCCACGCCCGCATTGTTCTCGTGGAAGAAGGCCCGCCCATCGGGCGTGAGGGCCTGCTGCAGTGCCACCACCGCCTGTTCGAACGGCTCCAGGTGATGCAGGATCATCGCTCCAAAAACGCAATCGAACGGTCCAAACTCAGCCAGCCGCAACGCATCGCCACAAATCACCGTCAGGTCTTCCAGCCCCGCCTGCAGGGCATGCGCCCGCAAGCGTGCCGTGGCTTCCTGACTGTAGTCGATGGCCGTGACCTTGGCACCGGCTCGCAAGAACGCCAGGGCATACTCCCCCGTGCCACTGCCCAGGTCGCAAACCCGCAAGCCTCTCACGTCCCCAAAATGTTCCAGGGCAGCCACCAGCACCGGATGGTCAACAGGATGGGGCCCTAGCGGCTTGTGCGCATAGACCTCGTTCCAGTGTGTGCGGGCTGAAGCCGCAGCCGCCTGATGGGAGGCGTCGCTCATCGCAGGTCCATTCGCCAGACCAACACCGAACCGACCAACAAGAAAATCAGATTGGAGGTCCAGGCTCCGAAAAACGGGGGAATGTGGCCAAAGTTCCCCAGCGCTTCGGTGATCTGCAGGGTCACGTAGTAGATGAACACCAGGATAATCGAGAAGGCGACCCCGACGTAGCCGCCCATGCGGGAAAAAATCAAGCCCAGAGGGGCGGCAATCAACGCGGCAAAAAAACTGGCCAGCGGCAGGGACCACTTCTTCCAATACTGGACCTCGATCTGCCTCGTGGCCCCGCCGGTCTTGCGCAGGTCCGAGATCTGCCCTTGTAACTGAGCCGTGCTCATTTCCTGGGCATTCAGACCGGGCGGGATCAGTTCCGACGTGTTCAGGCTGATGGCGATGTCCATCGTCTTGAAAGCAATCTCGTTTTCGATGTAGCCGTCGCGGTCGTAACGGTAATTCGTGCCGAACTCCAAGCGCCAAACCTGACCGACCCAGCGTGCCCGCTCCGCCTGAATCACCTGCGGTAGGCCGTCCTTGGTCTTATCGAAGATAAAAATGTCCTTCATCTGACCGTCCGAGCGGACCTCTTTGATGTAGAAATAGCGGTTGTCGGTGCCCTGGAAAAACGTGTTCTCCTTGATGGGCGGCCGCGCCAGGTTGCGCGTCATGTCCTGAATGGTCTGGTTGATCTGTTTGTTGGCATAGGGCACGACCGTCTCATTCAGCACGAAGGCCGCCCCGCAGACGCCCAGGGAGGTGAGCATGATCGGCGTGATGATTCGCTTCAAGCTGATCCCGGCCGAGCGCATGGCGATGACCTCGAAGTCCTTGGTCATGCGCCCGATCGCCAGCAAGGTGGCGAACAGAAAGGCCACGGGAAAGGCCAGTACCGTCAAGAAGGGCAGGTTGTAGAGGAACAACTTGCTCACAGCCCGAAGGGGCGCGCCGGCCTTGATGATCAAGTCCGTAAGATTGAACATCAAGGCCGGCAACATCACGATGAGAAAGCCGAACACCCCGAACAAAAACGGGTTGACCAGCTCCAGCAGGATGTAACGGTCGAGAATCTTCAGCATGGCGCGGATGGTCATGCTAGCACACCCCGCTCACGCGGCCGGGGTCCCCCGAGGATGTTATAATGCAGGGTTCTTTCGCCTTGTCCCCTGCGCCCTCCGCGCGGACCCTGGAAAGCGTCACTTGACCACTCCTCTGACCGACATGTCCGCCCTCTCGCCCTCACCGGGTGTGTCGACTGCCGCCACCTGGCGAGCGGCCTGGCGGGGTGGTCCAGAAATGGGCTCGCCCGTCCTTCTCGGGTGGAAGGAACTGGTCACCGCCGCCCTCTCCGGAGCTCTGCTGAGTCTGGCATTTCCGGGTTTCGACGCTCCCAGCCTGCTGGCCTGGCTGGCGCTGACCCCGCTGTGTGCCTTGACGTTCGTGCCTCGGCGTCGTCGCGACATGGTCAAGCTGTTCGCAGCCTTTGGCGCAGGATTCTACCTGAGCTTGCTTTACTGGTTCCTCGCCATGCACCCGCTGACCTGGCTGGGTTTTTCCGAAGGGGCCAGTCTGGCCATTGTCTGCGGGGCCTGGCTGGCCGCCTCGGGCCTCCTGGTGACCCAACTTGCCGCGCTCGGCCTGATTTTCGGCGGAATGACCCGTCATCTGAGCAAGCCCGGTGCCTGGCACGTGGCCGCCCTCGCGGCGGCTTGGGTCAGTTTGGAATGGCTGACCAGCCTGGGAACCTTCGGCTTCACCTGGGGCAACCTGGCCTTGACGCAGGTGGCGGGGCGGGTGTTCGTCCAGGCGGCGGACCTGGTGGGCCCCTTCCCCATCGCCGGGGTGCTGGTCGCGGTCAATGGCCTGCTGGCGCTGGCGGTGGTGCCGGCCGTGGTCGGGGCCCCCGACCGGCAAGCCTGGCGTCCCGTGACAGCCGCCCTGCTGCTCGTTTGTGCGCTGGGCGGATACGGCGTCTGGCAAACGACCCGCCCGATTCCCTCCGGAACCTTCTCCGTCAGCATCGTTCAGGGCAACATTGCCGGTTCCGACAAGTGGACGCGTGAGCGCGGCGCCATCCATCGCATGGCCGACAAGTACCTGGGTCTGAGTTCGGAACAACCCAATTCCAATTTGGTGCTGTGGCCGGAAACCGCCATGCCCGAATTCCTGCGCAACAATCCGACCCTGCTGGAGCGCCTCCGGGCGGCGGCTGTGCGGGAGGGACGGGCCTACATGTTCGGCACCCTTGATTGGGAGGGCGAGCGGGAGAGCCTCAAGCTGTACAATGCGGTCACGGCCATCGACGGCACAGGTCGCCTGCTCGGCTTCGACTACAAGCGCCACCTGGTGCCCTACGGAGAATACGTCCCGGCGCGCGACTGGATGCCCGCCTTCCTGATGTCGATGAACATCGTCGGGCACGACTACTACCCCGGCCAGGTGCCCCATCTGTTTGAATTTCCCTTCGGAAAGGTCGGCGCAGGCGTTTGCTACGATGGCATCTTTCCGGACGCGATGCGGCCGGTGGTGCAAGGCGGGGCCCAGGTGCTGGCGATCGTGACCAACGACGCTTGGTACAAGGACACCGCGGCGCCCAGGGTGTTACTGGCTCACGCCGCCCTCCGCGCGATCGAAAGCCGACGCTGGGTGCTGCGAGCGGCCAACACCGGCATCAGCGCGGTGATTGACCCGACCGGCCGGGTGGCCTCCCAGACGCCTGTTTTCGTGGACGCGGCCCTGACCGCGCAGGCCGGGATTCGTGACGACATCACACCTTACGTCCGCTTTGGGGACTGGTTGAGTGCCCTGTGCACCCTCTGGGTGCTGGGAGCCTTGGGGGTCGGATGGATCCGCACAAGGAAAACCTGAACCAGCCAGCGGAGGTGGCGAGCGCTCCGCCCGGGCCGCCGGCGAAGCCTGCCCGGGCGAGGCCAAACTGGCTGGCGCCCTGGCCCATCTACCTGCTCACGGTGTTGGTGGTCGCGGGAACCATTTACGTCACGCGCGCGCGACAGCAGGCCGGCCTGGCAGACCCGGTCTTGCCGAAGGCCATCAGTCTGGAACAGAACATCGAGGTCAAGTTCTCCGACGTCACCATGCAAGGGCGACAAAAAGGCGTCCAGCGTTGGCTGATCGAGGCCCCGACCGTTTCGCTCAGCCGGGACGGTCGCTACACCACCTTCGAACCCAAACCCAAGGGTCGGTTCCTGAACTTGAAGGATTGGAAAAATCAGGATGCCAGCCCGAGCGAGAAGGTGCGCGCCCTCGATTGGACCGCCGACCAGGCCCGCTTTGACTCGTTCAGTGAGGACCTCCACATGTCGGGACACGTGGTGCTGACCACGGACGACAAGGACATCATCAAGACCGAGGAACTGGCCTATCGGGCGCGCACCAAACGGGTCGAAATGCCCAAGCCCGTGACCATCACCATGACGGATGGCACCGAGGCCCGCGGCGATGCGCTCGAGGCCAACGCCGACGCGGAGGTCTTCGAACTCAAAGGTCACGTGGATTTCCGTGCCAAGGCACAGGACGAGGAGCGTTTGTGATGTCCCGCGTCTGGTCCTGGGTGGCCGCCCTTGCGATCACCATCTCGGCATCTCCGGCTGTCGCCGAGAATGAAGTTCCCCCGCCGCCACTGGTGCTGCCCTCCGTACGGACGGTGCCGCTACCGACACCCGCCGCCGTCAAAACCAACCCCAAGCCTGCTCCGCGCCGCGTCTCCCGGGCTCTGACCAAGCCGACCAAGGGTAAGAAGGGCAAATCCGACGAACGCATCCACATCACCTCGGACTACCTGAAATATGACCGCAAGGCGCGAATGGCCCTGGCCACGGGCAACGTCAAGATTGTGCAGGACGACACCACCATCCGGACGGAGGAGGTCCAGTTCGACCAGGCCAACAAGGTCTCCTACATGACCAAGCCGGTCAAGGTGACCCAGGCCAAAGAGGGAGAGCCTCCCACCCTGCTGAACGCCGACCGCATGACCACCTTTCATAAGGAGAAACGCCTGGTGGCGGAGGGCAAGGTCCGCTTCGTGCGCAAGCGCAACCCGCTGGCCCGGGCGCTCACGTCGGCCAAGCGAGATAAGATTCAGGCCGCCATCAAGAAAGAAGACACCGTCATCGACGCCGACGAACTGGAATACTGGACCCAGAAAAAGGACGCCCACTTCAAGCGCAACGTGGCGATCATCAATGGCAAGAAAAAGGCCTGGGGCGACTCCGCCTTCATGGACCGGGCCCGGGACGAAACCCGCCTCGAGGGCAACGTGAAGGTCGTCCAGATCAACGGCAACTGGCTCGTCAAGGAGGGCATCGTCGAGGCGGATAGCCCGGACGAGGCCCGAGACGAAGCCCTGCGGGAGCGGGCCACCTTGTGGTGTGACAAGCTGGTGATCGACAACCGCACGAGCGACGCCGTGGCCACCGGTGAAGTGGTTCGCATCGAACAGAAGGGCAAGGTGGCCACCGGCAAGAAGGCTGTCTTCTCCGACCGGCAAAATCTGATCACCCTGACGGACCAGGTCCGGGTGCAGCAGGCCAATGGCGATTGGTTGACCGCCTCCCGCGCCGTCTTCAACACAAAAACCGAGGTCTTCGAAGCCTTCAGCGGCGGACAGACCCAGGTCCAGACCGAGTTCGCTCCTCCCGATAAACAAGCCTCTCCCAAGCCTGCCCCCAAGGAACGCGTCGAACTCGACATCAACATGCGGGAAACGGAACGCTGATCACATCGACGCCGCCGCGCCCGGCGATAGGATGAGGGCGTGCCCCGTCGTGGCATCGCACCGAGCCAACGCCCAAGGAGTGTCGTCATGGCCACCACGCCTTCCAAAGAAGACGCCATCGCCCGGCTCAAGGAAATCATCGCCAAAGACCGGTCGGAAACCCGCCGGGAGCCGATGGTCCCTCAGCCCGATTTTCCCGCTGCAAGCTGATAGCTCCAGTCGTGTGGGTCAACCCAGCCACATGACCCAGCTGCAGCCCGCCACCCAGAGCGCCAAGGTCAGCAGCAAGGGAGCGTCTTGCCAGACCACTTCGGTGGGGTTCTCGCCGGCCTGGCGAGCCTCCACCAGATAGCTATAGCGAAAGAAGCCAAACAACACCAGCACGACGGTCAGGGCCAGTTGAGGTCGCACCGTGCTGGTGAAGAGGGCATAGAACAGAATGGCGGCTGTCGCGGCCATCTGAGCATAACGGTCGAGCAGGGAGACGGTATAGGCGCCAAGCACGCCACGCGCCCCGCCATCGGTCAGGGCCAGTTCCTGGCGGCGCTTCACAGCGGCGAGATACAACGCCAGGCAGAGCGTCGTGACCAGCATCCAGTTGGAAAGCGGCACCGACAGGGCGGCTGCACCGGCCGCGACCCGCAGCAAGAAGCCCGTCGCGACACAGAAGATGTCCACCACCGGAACGTGTTTCAGGCGTAACGAATAGGCGACGTTCAATCCAAGATACGCCCCGATCAGGGCTCCGACCTGAGGCCACAGCCACAACGCCAGCAGCACGGGCAGCAGCAGCACCCCCAGCAGGCCGTCGGCAGACCTGACAGAGACGGTACCGGCCGCCAGGGGCCGGCTGAGACGCTTGAGCGGATGCCGGCGATCGCGTTCGACGTCCACGCGATCATTGAAAACATACACCGCCGACGAGGCGAGACAGAACAGAAAGGCCGCCAGGCCAGCCTGCCCGAGCGCGTCCGGACGGACGAACAGGCCCGTGAAGATCAAAGGGGCCAGCACGAAGCCGTTTTTGATCCACTGGCGCGGACGCAACAGCGCCAGCAAAGCCTGCCAGCCAGCCACGGCCTGCGGCACCCGGGCCATCTGCTCCCCCCTCGGAAGGGGCGGGTGAGCGTCGGATCCGGCCGAAGACGGCATCGATTCAGACGAGGACGCGGCGTCAGACACGGTTCAGAGCTTGGATCTTTCAAAGAGGGGGCCGGGGATTCCGCGAATCAGCGCCATCACCAGGCGCCAAAAACCAGGCACGTAAGCCACGGCACGCCGGGCGTCGATCGCGCGCACAATGCCCTCAGCCGCTTGTTCCGGGGTGGCCACCAGGAACATACCCGGTTTGCCCCAGGTCATGGCGGTGTCGACAAATCCTGGCTTGATCGTGATGACCGCCACACCAAACGCTTTGAGACGATGTCGCAAGCCTTGCGTGTAAACCGCCAAGCCTCCCTTGGCTGCCCCATAGAGATAGTTCGACTGCCGTCCACGATCCCCCGCCACCGAGCCAATCACGCAAAGCCAGCCGTGGCCTTGCGCCTGCAGGGCTTCCGCCACCGTCTCACACGCCAGCGCGCAGGCGGTAAAGTTGACGTGTAGCAGCTGGGCCGCCCGTTCGCGAGACCGCTCGGCCTCGCGCTGGTCATCCAGCACCCCGAAGGCGACCAGCACCCCGGCCAGCGTCCCCTCCGCGGCCAAGCGCAATTGGGCCTCAGCCTCCGGAGAGGCAGCATCATAAACGTAGGCAAGCACCTCCACCTGATGCCGGATGGCCAGGTCCGCCGCCAAGGCCCTCACCTCGACCGCGTCGCGCGCAGCCAAGCGGAGTGGATGTCCACGTCGCGCCAGCAAGCCCGCCACGGCCCGTGCCATCCCGGAGGTCGCGCCCAGAATGAGGACGGGGTCCAGCGTCGCCGCCTGCATCACACCAACCCCAACCGAACCGCCTGCAACGAACTGAGACGCCGATCCGGGTCGAGGCGTTCACGCAGGTCACGAAAGGCATCCAGGTCCGGATACATGGCCCGCAGGGTGCGGGCATCGGTTTGCGAGTCCTTGGCCAGATACAGTCGGCCGCCGTGTTCCAGCACCGCAGCATCCAACTGCGCCAGCAGGCCTGGGGTTTCCCGTTGAAACGGAAGGTCCAGCGCCAGGGTGTAGCCAGGCATGGGAAACGACAAGGGGCCCGGCGTGGCATCGCCAAAGCGCTTGATGACGGCCAGAAAGGAGGCCGCCCCCACGCTGGAGAGGCGTTCCAGGACCCTCGCCAGCCCGCGCCGAGCGGTGGCAAAGGGAAAGGCCACCTGATACTGCACGAAGCCCCCAGCCCCGTACAGGCGATTCCAGGCGTGCAAGCGGTCCAGGGGATAGAAATAAGGTTCAAGCGGGACCACGCAGGCATAGCGAGTCCGATGAACCCGCCAGAAGACCTCATTGAACGCACCCACCGTGGCGCGATTCATGAGACCAGCCGGCATGTCGCAGGGAACGGCGATCGTCCCACGCGGACGCGTCGCCAGAGGCGGCCCCCAGCGGGCGGGCAGAAACTCCGCCTCGAGGTGGTCCCCGTGCATGGTGACGCCACGCCCGAGCGAGCGCCCGCGCGCCAGGGCATCCACCCAGGCGACGGAATAGGTATGTCGGGGGTCATGAACCTCCAAAGTCCCCATCAGATCATCCAGGTTGGCCACCTGGCGGTAATCGACTTTCATGAAAGCGGAAGTCACCCGGCGCAGCCGAATGGCAGCCAGGAGCACCACCCCCGTCAGGCCCGCGCCCCCCAGGGTCGCCCAGAAAACCTCGGGATTCAGTTCACGCGAACATTCCAGCACCTCGCCGGCTGGCGTCAGGAGCGTGAAGCCAAGGGTCCAGGCCGCAAAACTCCCGTCCACGTGGTGGTTTTTGCCATGCACGTCATTGGCAATGGCCCCCCCCACCGTCACGTGCTTGGTGCCAGGCGTGACGCCGGGAAACCAGCCCCGGGGAAGGAAAACGGACAGGATGTCAGCCAGCGACACGCCGGCCTCACACACCAGCACGCCGGATTCGTCGTCGAAACTGAGCATGCGGTCGAGGCGTTCCAAGCTGATCACGCCTTGCGGGTTGAGCGCCTGATCGCCGTAGCTACGCCCCAGCCCTCGCGCGATCCGGGTGCCCTCCCCGGTGGTAAGCAAGCTGACCAGGTGCTGACGCTTCTCCGGGCGATACAAGGAACAGAGGGCTCTCGGTCGGCGTCCCCAGCCGCTGAGTTCCACGGTCGGTGCGGCCATCACGGAATCAACACACCCGCCATCGCCGCCGACATGCAGGAAGCCAGTGCCCCGGCCAGCATGGCCCGGGGCCCCAGCCGCGCCAGGTCCCCACGCCGTTCCGGCGCCATGGAACCGATGCCGCCGACGTTCTGAGCGACTGAACTGAGGTTTGCGAAGCCACACAGGGCAAAGGTGGCAATCATGACGCCGCGGTCGGACATCGTGTGATTCTTGACCGTGTCAGCCAATGCGGCATAGCTCAGGAACTCATTCAGCACCAGCTTCGTGCCAATCATGTGGGCCACCGCCGAGGCATCCGCCCACGGCGCTCCCAAGGCGAGGGCCAGTGGAAAAAAGGCCCAACCCAGAATCTTTTCCAGCGACATCGTCGGATGGCCGACAAAACCACCCAGCAGAGCCAGGCCCCCGTTGAGCATCGCCACCAGCGACACGAAGGCGAGCAGCATGGCGGCGACGGTGAAGGCCAGATGCATCCCATCAGACGCCCCCTTGGCCGCCGCCTCGATCACCGAGCTTTCCTGACTGACGACGTGCAGGGTGGCGACCGAATCGCCCCCGGCCGCCGCCGTTTTTTCCGTTTCCGGAACGATCAACTTGGCCATCGCCAGGCCCCCGGGCGCGCCCATCAGGGAGGCGGCCAGCAACGCCGGCGCCCACTGGCCGCCCAGCAGGCCAATGTAAGCCGCCATCACGCCGCCTGCGATGGTGGCCATCCCGCCGGTCATGAGGGCCATCAACTCGGAACGCGACATCGAAGCGATGTAAGGACGCACCAGCAAGGGGCCTTCCACCTGACCGACGAAGACGCAGGCCGCGGCCGAGAGGCTTTCCGGGCCGCTCGTGCCCATCAGCTTGCGCATCACCCAGGCCAGCGCCGCCACCATTCGCTGCACCACCCCCAGGTAGTAGAGCACCGAAATGACCGAAGCCATGAAGACAATCGTGGGCAGCACCTGAAAGGCAAAAATGAAGCCAAAGGAAGACGTGTCCATCAGCTTGCCGAACACAAAGCCGGCGCCCTGCTTGGAGAAATCCAGCAACGCCGTCACGCCGGCCCCGGCCTTCTGAAACAGCCACTGCCCCCAGGGAAATTTGAGGATGAAGAGCGCCAGCGCGAATTGAATCGCAAAGCCAACGCCCACGGTCTTCCAGGCGATGTCTCGACGCGAAGTGGAGAGCAGCCAGGCGATCGCCACCAGCAACCCGATCCCGCAGACGCTCACGAGTTGAATCGGCACCAGGGGCCTCCTAGACCAGGATGCCGGCGATCGTCGCCGTCATACACGACGCCAGCGCGCCACCCGTCATGGCCCGCAAGCCCAGCCGCGCGAGTTCACCGCGCCGTTCCGGCACCAGACCGCCGATGCAGCCGATATTGATGGCGATGGAGGACACGTTGGCGAAGCCGCACAGGGCGAAGGTGGCAATCGTGATGGCTTTGGTGGACAGTTCCACCCCGCCCGGTTTCAGGATCTCAGCCAGATTCCCGTAGGCCACGAACTCGTTCAGGATAATTTTCTGCCCCAACAGGCCCCCGACCGTCTGCGCGTCCGCCCAAGGGGTCCCCATCGCCAGCGCCAGCGGCATGAACGCATAACCCAGCATCAATTCGAGGGTGAGGTTGGGGTAGCCGACGAGCCCTCCCAGATATCCGAACCCCGCATTGACCAGCGCCAGCAGGGAGATGAAGCCGATCAGCATGGCGGCCACGATGAAGGCGAGGTGCATGCCCTCGCTGGCCCCTTTGGCCGCGGCCTCGATCACGGAGCTTTCCTGCACCGCCACCTCCAGCTTCACGTCACCACCGGTCTGAGGTTGTTCGGTTTCGGGGCAGAGCAGCTTGGCCATCACCAAGCCGGCCGGGGCGCCCATGATCGACGCGGCCAGCAGATGGGGCGCCCATTCAGCACCCAACATGCCGATGTAGGCCGCCATCACGGAGCCCGCAATGGTGGCCATTCCGCCCGTCATGATGGCGTTCAACTCCGAGCGGGTCATGGACGCCAGATAGGGCCGAATCAGCAAAGGTGCCTCACTCTGGCCCACGAACACCGTGCCCGCGGCCGACAGGCTCTCAGCGCCACTGGTTTTCATCGTCTTGACCATGATCTTGGCGATGAAGCTGACCACGGCCTGCATGATGCCGAGATAGTACGCGATGCCCATCAAGCTGCCCACGAACACGATCGCAGGCAACACCTTGAAGGCGAAGATGAAGCCCATCTCCGGCCTCGTGACCAGCGATCCGAACACGAAGGCTGCCCCGAGGTTGGAGAAGTCGAGCAGCCGAGTCACGCCAGCGCCGAGCGCTTCGAAGAAGGCACGTCCCAGCGGCGTCCACAGGATGAACACCGCCAGAGCCACCTGCAGCGCGAGGCCCCAACCGATCTGCGCCCAGCGAATCGCCCGCCGGTCGGTCGACAGGGCGTAGGCGAGTCCGAGGATGACGGCGATACCAAGAAGACCCGTCAGCTTTTCCATGAACTGCCTTTCACGCGAACAAGGACCGAGCGGCGACGCGTCATTCTAGGCGCAAGCCGCCGTCAGGGCAAGGGGCATCGCCGCGTCAGGAGGCCTCGTTGGCCGAAGCCGCCTGCAAGCCAAGGGCTCGCGCCTCGCGCCGGTGACGCACCGCCTCGACCACCATGGGCATCAGGGAGACCAGAATCACCGCCAGAATCACCAGCTTGAAGTTTTTTTGCACCATCGGCAGGTTGCCAAAGTAGAAGCCCGCTCCGATGAAACAGGACATCCAGAGGAAACCGCCCAGCACGCTGTAGGCCAGAAAGCGGCGGTAGGTCATGGCCCCGACGCCGGCGACGAAGGGCGCGAAGGTGCGAATGATCGGCATGAAACGGCCGATGACCAACGTCTTGCCACCATATTTTTCAAAATAGGCGTGGGTCTTCTCCAGGTGGGCCTTGCGGAAAAAGCGCGAATCTTCGTAGTGAAACACCTTCGGTCCCACAAACCGCCCGGCCCAGTAATTGACGTTGTCGCCCGCCACGGCCGCCAACCAGAGCATTCCCCACAGGTGCCACACGGGGAAGGCCCCCTGAGCCGCAAAGGCCCCAGCAGCGAACAGCAATGAGTCACCGGGCAGGAAGGGCGTCACGACGAAGCCCGTCTCGCAGAAAATGATGCCCGCCAGGAGGTACAGGGTGGCCGTCCCGTACTGAGCGATCATGGTGGCGAGATGCTTGTCGATGTGCAGGATAAAGTCGACGATTTCAGGCACGGCAGGCGTTCTTTCAGGGCTTCAGGGTGGCGGCGGGCAGCGGACGCTGGGGTTCATCCGGATTGGTGAAGGGGTGCAGGTAGACCCGCAAGCCGTTGCGCATCAGCACCTCTTTGGCCAAGGCCTTGACGTCCCCTTCGGAGACCTTGTCTGCCTTTTCGAGCAAGACGGGCAACTTCTGCATCGTCCGGGAGACCTGCTGCGGTTCCACCGCTCGGGTCAGGCGATCGACCTGGCCCACCACGCGCTGGGCGCGGGCGGCCAGCGCCGGCGATTCCGCACTCCAGACGCCCGTGATCCGGTCCACCTGGGCGACCGTGCGATCGATCGAGGGGCGATGCTGCTTGAGCAAAGCGTCGCCTTGTTCGGTCAGGCTGGCCAGGTGAGCCGCCGTCTTGTCGAGGTGAGCCCGGTTGGTTTTCAAGGCATCGGCCAGCTGTTCGCTGACCGTGCCGGCATTCCGGAGCACCTTGGCCAGGCTCTCCTGCTCGCCGTCGATGGTGGCTGCCAGCCCCTTGACAACCCGCGCCACATCCTTCGGGTCGACTTCCTTGACCAGCGGCGCCAGATTGGCCAGCAACTCGTCAATTTCGACCGTCGAACGCGTTTGTGCGATGGTATCGCCATCTTGCAACAGCTTGGCATCCCGACTCTGGGGCACCAGTTCCAGGTACTTCTCGCCCAGCAAACTCTTGGCCCGAATGGCCGCCCAAACGTCATCCCGGATGCCTGCATCCTTGCGCAGGAAAAGCGCCACCACCGCCTTGTCGTGGTCCACCGCCAGTCGCTCGACATGGCCCACCTGCACCCCAGCCACGGTCACGGCAGCGTCCTTGACCAGACCGGTCGCATTGCTGAAACGGGCGGTCACATGCACGCCGGACTGCAGGTTGAAGCCACCCACGGCCACCGACATCGCGGCCAGCAGGCCCACGGACAGGAGGATGAAACCTCCCAGCATGATTTCGTTGGTGTACTTGCTCATCGGATCCACTCTCTACGTGCGGCCTAGACCACCTGGATCGGGCCGTCGGCGCTGCGACTGAAAAATTGCCGGATAACCGGATTATCGGAACTTCGGATACGGGAAGCTTCGTCGGCCGCGATCAGCTTGCTCTTGTAGAGCATGGCAATGCGGTCCGCGATCTGAAAGGTGCCTTCGAGGTCGTGGGAGATGACCACAAAGGTCAGGCCCAGTTCGCGCTGCATGCGCAGGATCAACTTGTCGATGGCGTCACTCATCACCGGGTCGAGGCCACTGTTGGGCTCGTCGAACAGGACGATTTCGGGCTCCAGCGCGAGCGCGCGAGCGATGCCGACGCGTTTGCGCATGCCGCCGCTGAGTTCTCCGGGGTACTTGTGTTCCACGTTGGGCAATCCCACCTGGGCCAGTTTGGCGCGGACCACAGCGGCAATCTCTTTTTCGGTCTTGCGCGTGTGCTGACGGAGTGGAAACGCAATGTTGTCCGCCACATTCATGGAATCGAACAACGCGCCGTCCTGAAACAGCATGCCAAAGCGCTTGCGCACTTGGTAGAGGTCACGCTCACGCAGTCGGGTGATCTCCTGGTCACCAATCCAGATTTCACCCGCTTCAGGCTTCAACAAGCCGACCAGCAGCTTGATGAAGACACTCTTCCCCGTACCGGACGGACCGATGATCACGGTGGTCTGCCCCCTGGGAATCTCCAGGGAGACATCGTCGAGGACGACTTGGGCGCCAAAGCGCTTGTGAACGTGGCGAAACTGTATCATCCGTACATGAGTTCCGTGAGGAAGTAGTTGACGACGATGATGGTCGTGCTGCCCACGACCACGGCCAGATTGATGGCCCGACTCACGCCGGCCGGTCCAGGCCGGCTGTTGTAGCCGTAGAAGCAGGACAGCAGGCAAATCAGAACGGCAAACACCTCAGCCCGCAGCAGGCCCTTCCACAAATCGGCCATGCTCAGAAAGCGCAACACGTCCGACATGAAGACCCCAGGATTCAATCCGAGCTGGAATACAGCCGCCACATAGCCGCCCCCCACGCTGGCCACCACCGCGAAGGCAAACAGCGCCGGAGTGACCAGGACGTAAGCCAGGAAGCGCGGCACCATCAGGTACCAGTAAGGGTTCACCGCCATCACCTCTAACGCGTCAATCTGCTCCTTGACGCGCATCGAGGCGATCGTCGCGGCAATCTCGGTACCGGGCTTGGCCGCCAGCATGGCCCCCACGATCAGGGGCGCCAGGCCGATCACGCAGGACAACCCGACATAGATTCCCACCAGGTCCTGTCCGCCGAATTGCCGGAAAATGGCGTGCCCCACCAGCGCCACGTTGGCACCGATGAAGAACAGCACGCACATCAGGATGCCCACCGTGTGGATGCCCACGCGGACGGCCTGCGTGACCACTTCAGACAGCAAAGGGCGCCGCGTCAACAGCCACTGCAGCACCTCGGCCGCAAAAAAGCCAAGCTGGCCGAGCCACTGCACCAGGGCGATCGCCAAGCGTCCGATGGCCCCCATCAAGTCGAGCGTGGCGGTCATACGCCCAGCACCCGCATGAGGAAAGTGGTCAGCAGATAATTCAGGACGGCCACGGCCACGATCGAGTGCACCACCGTGTTGTTGGCCGCCTTGCCGACGCCGACGGCCCCGCCACTGACGTGATAGCCGTAGAAGCAGGCAATCAAGCCCACCGCCACGCCGAAGACGGCGGCTTTGAGCAGGCCCGCATAGATATCCGCCAGGGTGACGAAGGCCAGCAGGTTGGCGATGAACACCCCCATGTTCTGGCCCTTGAGCAGCACCGCCACGGTGAAACCGCCCAACATGCCACTGGCGGTGGCAATCACGGCGATCAGGGGGCAGACGAACGCCAGCGCGATCAAGCGAGGAATGACCAGGTATTTGATGGGGTTGATGGCCATGACCCCCAGCGCGTCAATCTCTTCCTTGACCCGCATCGTGCCGATTTCTCCGGCGATCGCCGAACCGGCCTGTGAGGCGATCATGATCCCCGCCAGCGAGGGCGCCATCTCCTTCACGATGCCTTGAGCCAGCAAACTGGAGAGCATCCGCTCGGTCCCGAACAGCGCCATGATCTTGAGTCCCATCAGCGCCGAGATCATGCCGGTCGGGAACAGGATCGCCACCACCGGTAGGATGCACTGGAAGGCTACCTTGCGGGAATTGAGGACGATTTCCGAGCGATACACAGGGGGTTGCAGGAAACCGTGCAGAATTTCCGCCGTGAACGAGCCCAGCTGGCCGAGGGTATGCAGGCTGTTTCGAAGGGCGGCTTGCAAGATGGTGTCCGGGGGCGAGGCGTGCGTCGCTGCCTATTTTATCACGTGGTCCGCCTCTCGGAGGACTCGCCAGACCTCCACCGCCTGCACCCGCCCCTTCACGGCGATCGGCCCCACCGGTTCGCAGACGAAGGCTTCCCCGAGCAGCTCGCGGGTTCGGGCACTCACCAGCAAGGCGCCGTGCTCCTTGGTCAGACCCTCCAGGCGACTCGCGACGTTGACGGCGTCGCCGATCACGCCGAATTCCATCTTTTCTGGTGAACCGATGTTGCCGACCACGGCCTCCCCGGTGTTCAGACCGATGCCGATGGCCAGCTCCGGGAACCCCTGCTCGGCCCACTCCATTCGCTTGGCCTCCAGGCGCCGCAACATCCCGAGGGCGGCCCGCACGCCCCGCCGGGCGGCCTCCTCAGGGGGCATGGGGACCACATTTCCCCAGACCGCCAGAATCGCATCGCCGATGTACTTGTCGATGCAGCCGCGTTCAGCGCGAATCACCGCCGCCATTTCAGTGAGGTAGGCATTCAAAAAGGCCACCACCTGCTCAGGCGTGCGTTGCTCTGAAATGCTGGTGAAAGAACGGATGTCGGAGAACAGCACGGTCACCTCGCGTTGCTCGCCCCCCAGCCGAGGGGCCAGCGACGGCTTGGCCAGCAGCATCTCGACGATCTCCCGATCGACATAGCGGGCAAAGGTCTGCCGGGTCAGCCGCCTGCGCTGTTCGGAAAACAGATACTGAAAGCCCAGCCCCACGACGAAGGAAAGCCCGACCAGTAGCAAGGGGCCCACCGGGTCGATCCACAGGTGATACGCCGTGAACACCCCCACGCTGGCCCAACACAGGCCCAACACCCCGGCGGCGCCAGCGAGCGCCGCCGGCAGCGGACGTAGGCGCACGCCCAGCCAGCCGGTCAGCACCCCGAGGCTGAGCAGCGCTGCCGCTTCCAAGCTTGCAGGAAGCGGTCGCACGGCATCCCCGCGCAGCAGGGTCGCCACCGCCTGGGCGTGAATTTCAACGCCCGCCATGTAGGTTTCGGCCCCCTGGCCGGTCAGGGTCGCACTGAACGGGGTCGGGTACTGGTCCTGCAGGCGCAGCGCGGAGGCGCCCACCAGCACCACACGGTCCCGAAGCGCGCCCAGCAAGCGCCCATCCCGGCGTTCAAGGGCGTCCAGAACCGACACCAGGCTGAGGGTCCGGACATGACCCGGCGGACCTGAATAGTTGATCAGCCAGTCGTCTCCCTCCAAGCGAAGGTCAGGGTTGAAGCGCCTGGCGAGCGCGAGGGCGAACCCCTCGTAGGCCGCCGACGCGTCGCGGCCGGTCGGGTCCACCCCGAGCAGAAGCCGTGGGAAGCGGTGAATCGATCCATCGGCGTCGAAGGGCAGGTCGACCACGCCCACCTCGGCGGCGGCGCGCAGGGTGGCAGTCGGTAAAATCAGCTGCCGGCTCTCCACCTGACGGACCGTCCCCGGCTGAAAATTGGCCGCCAGCACGACACGCCCACGCCAGCGCGCCAGGGACTGCGCAAAGCGGCGGTCTGCGGCGGGATTCGTGGCCGGTTGCACGAAGGCGATATCCAGGCCCACCACCCGGGCGCCAGCCCCGAAGAGGCCGTCGAGCAGTTGCCCCCAGATGGCCCGGTCCACGGGCCAGCTGCCCAGTTCGGCCAGGCTTGCCTCATCGATCGCCACCACGACGACGTGCTCCGGTTGCGGCAGGGGCCCGCGCGCTTCAAACAGGGCGTGGTAGGCAGCCCATTGGGCCTTGGCGGGAAAGCCCGTGAGCGCCAGCAGCAGCCAGGCCAGAGCCAAGCACAACCCGATCAGGGCGCCTCGCCGGGCGGGAACGCGCGGCCAGGCACCCTCGTCACGCTCCGGGGACCGCCCCCCGGCGGACAGTTCCCGGAGGAACCTCAATGCCGCTGGGCAGCCCGGAAACGAGCTGCCACCGCCTCGAGATGTTGCTGGAGCACGCTGTGACGGATGCTGTAGTTGAAATAGACCAGCACCCCGATGGCTGACCAGATCGCAAACAACCACCACGTGGTCTTGGACAGGCTCAGCATCATGCCGGCGCAGGACACGATCGTGAAGCCGGCCACCAGCGGCAAGGCGGGCGCCTTGAAGGAGCGAGGCAGGTCAGGCTCACGCTTGCGCAGGATCCACACGCCCACAGCCACCACGATGAAAGCCGAAAGCGTGCCGATGTTGGTCATCTCGGCAATCTCATCCAGTCGCAGGAAGCCCGTGATCAGAGCCACGGAGAGGCCGTTGATCAAGGTCGCGACCCAAGGCGTTCCGAATCGCTCGTGAACCTTGCCGAAAAACGGTGGCAGCAAGCCGTCCCGGCTCATGGCAAACCAGATTCGCGGCATGCCCATCATCAGCACCATCAAGACGCTGGTCAGGCCAAACACGGCGCCAAAGGAGATCAACGCCGCCCATTTCTCCTGGCCGACCGCGGAGAGGGCCGTGGCAAGGGGGGCGGGTGAATTCAGCGTCGGGAACGGGACCATGCCGGTCATGACCGCGGCCACCGTGATGTAAAAGACGGTACACACCAGCAAGGAACCAATGATGCCAATGGGCAGGTCGCGTTGCGGGTTCTTGGCCTCCTCGGCGGTGGTGGCCACGGCGTCGAACCCGATGTAGGCGAAGAAGATCAGGGCCCCGCCGGTGATCACACCGCTCCAGCCGAATGGCATGAAGGGGTCCCAGTTTCCTGGTTTCACGGCCGGCAGCGCCACGAAGATGAACGTGAGCAGCACCGACACCTTCAAGAGGACGAAGGCCGTATTGACCTTGACACTCTCGCGCACGCCCAGCACCAGCAACCCCGTGACCAGCAAGGCGATCGCCGCCGCGGGCAGATTGAACAAACCGGGATTGACGTGTTCAAGCGGGCTGCGCGTCAGCATCCCCGGCAGCTCGATGCCGACCATCTGAAAAATTTTGGCACAATAGCCGGACCATCCGGCCGCCACTGCGGCGCTGGCCACGGTATATTCCAGCACCAGGAACCAGCCAATCAGCCAGGCTGGGAACTCCCCCAAGGTCGTGTAGGTGTAGGCATAGGCACTGCCGGCCGTGGGGATCATCGAGGCCAGCTCGGCGTAGCACAGGGCCGCGCACAGGCAGGCCAGGCCCACCAGCACGAAAGACAGCATGATCGCGGGTCCGGCCACCTGGGCGCCCTTCCCGGCAATCACGAAGATGCCCGCGCCAATGATGGCGCCGACCCCCAGGACCGTCAGGTCGAAGGCACTCAGGGTGCGTTTCAAACCCGACTCACCGGGTCTCGCGACGGCATCGACGGCTTTACGCTGAAAAATTTTGGATTTGAGCGACATGGTGCTTCTGTGTTCCGTTCCTGCTGGCTACGCGTGGACACTGCAGGCCCCATCGCCTGTGGCGCCCATTGTAGCCCGGAGCGAACGGGAACACCATGGCGTGCCGCACAAGCAGAAACGAAACGTCGTCTGGCGAACATGTTGGGTGGCTGACCCTGATTATGTTATTCTTTAGCCGTGAAACGGACCGGTTTCACGCACGGAGGTGTCTGGATGAGCCATCCGAACGTGGTGTTTCAAACTGCCCTCAGGCTGGACCGCGCCGCGGCCATCCTCTCGCGCACCGCCCGCAGCGGACTGCCGCCGCAAGGCGACGATGTGACGCAGTTGCGAGCGGCCCGTCAGGTGTGTGCCGACCTGAGTCGCGTCTGGCGCGCTGGAGTGCGGGATGGGGCTTGGCGAGGCGAACGCGAAGAAGTGGCGGCCTTGCTGGCGGAAATGGTACAACCCTGGGGCGCACCGGAACGCTTGGAAGACCCGTTGGTCCGCGCCGTCAGCCTCTTTGACTCCCTGCTGCTGTCCACGCGGCCTGAGCACGGTTCTTTGCGGCTGCACCCCTCTCAGACCGCCTGGGGTGTCGAGTTTCTCTCCTCGTGCTCGCACACCCTGTTCCGGGCCATCGCCACCCGTGCCCTCGAAGATCGGATGCCTCGGTATGGAACATGAATTGACCACCACCCCTGAAGCGCTCCTCCCGGACGAGGCTTTAACGGTCACCGAAGAAGGGCCTGAGGCTGGTACGGCCGAGGCGGGCCCTGCTGGGGAGGAGGCTGGCAGCGCGCCGGAACGTCCTCGCGAGCAGATCAAGGGAATCCACCCCGAATTGCTCTGCACCTGCCCGGAATGTGAACCTCACCATGTCGAGTTGCAGTGGTTCACGGTAGATGAGGCGCGCAAGGTCAAGGGGGATGCGATGCTGTTTTGCGCCCTCAGCAGCCGCAAGTACTTCTCCCCCGTTCAGGCCCTCCAAGACTGGCTGAACGCCAAAGGCGGCCCGCGCAAAGGACGACGGAACGAAGGATAGCGGCCTTGGCAGTCGAGTCGAATCCCGGCGAGGCCGCGTCGCCAACGGCTCCCACCTTCGTGATTCAGTCGGTGACGAACGAGGCGCAATGGCAAGCGGCCAGGAGCATCCGGTTCGAGGTCTTCGTCGACGAGCAGGGTTTTCCGGCGGCCGACGAACTCGATGCGCATGACGCGTCTGCGCGACACTGGCTGCTGAGCGATGCCGGGGGCGCGGCGATCGCCACGGCTCGTACCCTCGACCTGGCCGGCGGCGGCTGGAAAGTCGGCCGCGTGGCGGTGAAGCGATCCCATCGTGGTCTGGGGTTGGGGCGGCAACTGATGGCCGCGATCATCTCGGCCGCCCAGCAAGCGGACCTCCCGGAACTCGTGCTGGACAGCCAGGTCAGCGCGATCCCTTTTTATGCCAAGCTGGATTTTGTCGTGGTGGGCGACGAGTTCGACGAGGCCGGCGTTCCGCACCGACGCATGCGACGTTGCCTGGGGACGTTCGCCGCACTCCCGCCAGGCAACCTCTGACCCGTCCCTGCGCCGACTGCTAGCGACCGTCAGCTCACCCCTCGATCAGAATCCGCATGGCCCCCCCCTCTTTGCGCAGCACGCGGGTGGTGGTGACGCCGTGCTGCTGCAAAAACTGCAGATCGAGGCGAGTGGAACCGACCCGCAACCCGCGCAGGGTCACATCCTGCAGCCAGGTCGGCAAGATGGGACGTCGGATCAAGAGCTGGCCACGGCCTGCATCCGGGGTCAAGCCCAGCACGGCTTGCAACAGCAGCAGACTGGCCCCGGCCGCCCACGCCTGGGGGGCACAGGCCACGGGATACGGCACCGGCTTGTCCAGGTCACCCTGCTTGGGAAACCCACAAAACAACTCCGGCAGCCGAAAGTACTCGAATTTCTGCGCCGCGTCGAACAGGGATTCCATCAGGCAGAGGGCTTCCCGCTTGAAGCCGTGATCCGCCAGACCTTTCGCGATCAGGCTGTTGTCGTGAGGCCAGACCGAGCCGTTGTGGTAACTCAACGGATTGTAGGGCGGCATCGCGCTACTCATCGTGCGAATCCCCCAGCCGCTGAACATGTCCGGGGAAAAAAGCCGTCGCACCATGTCCGGGAGGCGCTCCTCATCAATGATGCCGCTCCACACCCCGTGGGCGACATTGGAGGTCAGGGTGCGCACCGGGCGCTTGGCCCCATCAAGGGCCAGCGCATAGAAATCATCGGCTTCCAGCCAGAAGGCGTGATTGAAGGCCTGTTTCAGTTCCTCCGCCTCTCGCACGAGGCGATCGCCCATCACGCGCAGTTCCAGGGCGTAGCAGAGTTCGGCAATGCGCCGCTTGGCGTCATACACGTAGCCCTGCACCTCCGCCACCGCAATCGGCAGCGTGGCAATCCGAAAATCGGGCGTAATGTTGCTGTTGGAGGAGTCCTTCCAGTTCTGGTTGTACAGACCCAGGCGTGAGCGCGTGGCGTATTCCAGGAAGCCATCCCCATCGAGATCACCGTAAGCATCAATCCACATCAGCGCCTGCTCGACCGGCTCCCAGAGCTCCCGCACGAAATCGAGGTCCCCGGTCCAGCGGTAGGTTTCCGACAGCAGGATCAGAAACAGCGGGGTCGAATCGATCGCCCCGAAATAGGGCGCGTGAGGCACCTGGGCCAGGTTGGTCAGTTCCCCGTGTCGCAACTCATGCAAGATCTTGCCGGGCTCTTCATCCCGAAAGTCATTGACCTCGCGCCCCTGGTGGCGGGCCAGGAAACGTAGCGTTCCCTGAGCCAGTTCAGGCCCGAGCAGGAGCGTCTGATAGGCCGCGATCAAGGCGTCGCGACCAAAGGGACAGGCGAACCAGGGGATACCGGCCGCGATCAGGGGGCCACTCAGCGGCTGCGCACTGGTCAAGGTCTCGAGGTCGAGCACGCTGCGCCGGAGGACCAGGTCGTAAATTTCGTGGTCGCTGGAAAGGTGCGTGTGGCGGGCCAGTCGCTCTCTTTGGGCCTCACTCAGCTGATGATGGCGATCCTGAAACGTGGCCGACAGATCGGGACTTTCCTGGCCCCCCAGACGCGGAGCGATGACGGTTTCGAGACACGCATGGCCGCCGCGGCCAGGAATCGACAGGTCGAAGGTGGCGATGAAGCCGGGCGCCCGCAGACCAGCAGGCAGCTCCAGCGACTGGGGAACCTGGCTGAAGCGCACCCGCGTGCTGCGAAAGACCCCGTCCGCCCCCTGGTAGGCGAGCACGGCCTCCTCCCCCGCGATCTTGGGCTTGAAGTAGCGGCCGCGCTCCCCCCGAAAGGCACCCCGCACCTCGAACATGTCCGAAAAATCGGCACTGAACGTACAGCTGAGCCGCAAGGTCACCGCATCGGGATTGAAATTCACCACCTCGAGTCGCTCGTGAACGACCTCCTGGATCAGACGATTGACCGACACGTAGATGCTCTCCTGGGGAATCTGACGCCCGTCAGGCAGCACGAGGTGACCATTCATCAGTTCAATGCGGGCCTGAAAATTTCGGTCGGCTGAGAAGGAGAGCAGGGTCGGCATGGTTCCCTCCAATTGCCAACGCCAGCCACTCAGAAATCGCGTGTCTTGAAAATACAGACCCGTCCCGCAGCGACAACCCTCATAGAGGCCACCGGCCTCATCCGACACGAGAAACATTCCGGTCTGAGAGATCACCTGGCGCTGGTGTCGACAGGTTTCGAGCACCGCCGGCATGCCATCACGCAGCAGGCAGTCAAGGTCGGCGGCGGGGGTAAACGACTCCCCCGCCAGGTCCAGGCTGCCGTCTTCGGATTCTGCGCCCACGACGATCGCCCCCTCTGTCACCCCTGGCCATCCTAAGGTTTGTCCCGGCCGCCGCCAACGCTGGTCTGCCCGCCGCGCGGACAGGCAGGCCGGCCCACAGCCGGTTGCTCATTTTTAACCAAGGCTTCACGGGCGCTTTATCGAGAGGATGCCCCGGGCGACCGACAACTGTCCCATCCCTGTCTGCGCTTGGAGTGCGTCATGTCCGCCGGCCCCCAAGGTGTTCCCGCTCGCGTCGCCCGCATCGGCGATTACCGGTCGATCGCGTCCCGCGTGGGCCCGGCCTCACCGGCCAGCGATGGCGCTCGCCCGCTGCCGCCCGTTCCCCCAGCGGTCTATCGCGCGGACGTGTACGCCGGTCCAGCCACCCTTTGGTCCCAGGCGCCTGCCCAGCCCGCCCCCCCCTCCTTGCCGCCAGCGCGGCAGGCCCCCCCTCCGCCGGCGGCCTGGCCTCTCCCACCGGCCACTCCGCCCGCATCGCCCGCCTGGCCGCCCGTCCCCCCCCCGCTGAGCTGGCCCATCGCGCCCCCGCCGTCCCCCCCCGCCGTTCAGCCCCCTGCGGCCTGGCCCATGCAACCGGTAGGGCCGGCCCTCCCCGGGGGATGGCCGGCGCAAGCCACCACACCCAGCACTTGGGCAGCCTGGCCCGTGACGCCACCGAGACCTGTCACTGCCCCCGCTGGTCAGCCCCAGGTCGGCTCCCTGGAATCGCTCTGGCAGCGTGTTCGAGAGTGGCTGCGGCGCATCTTTGGCCCCCCCACGCCACTGCCCCCCCAGCCAGCTCCCCCCACGCCAGGCCCACAGCCCCCATCCCCCGGCCCGGTCCCCCCGAACCCAGCGCCGCCCGGACAGGTCACGCCTGGCGTCAGCGTTCACTTCACCCAAACCTATGCCAGCCCACGACAGGGGCTCACCAACGAGCAGGTCAGGCAGCGCAATGAGGCCACAGCGCGGGCTCATCCCGACAACCCGGACCAACGGCTGGTCGCCCTGATCGATGCCGTTCCGGCCGGTGGCACGCTGGATGGCGCCTTCTTCTCCATCGGTGTCGAGAACGTCACGGCGGCCTTCATCCGCGCCGCCCAACGGGGGGTGCGCGTGCGCCTGGTGACCGAGAAGGACTATTACCAGGACCGCCTGGGCGCCCCGCGGCCGGCGATCGCCCGGCTCCTCGCGGCTGGCATCCAGGTGGTTCCCGATGATCGCGGAGCCTTGATGCACAACAAGTTCCTGGTGGCCAACGGCAGCACGGTCTGGACCGGCTCGTACAACGTGACGGAAAGTGGCTCTTACCACGAGAACAACAACGCCATGCGCATCGAGTCGCCCGAACTGGCCAGCGTCTACAGCCACGAATTCGAAAAAATGTTCAATTGGCGCAATTTCGGTCCTGACCGTCCCGATAACGCGACGCCCTGGGATGATCACCCGGCACCGCGCCGCATTCAGCTGGGGCAAGCCGAGGTGATCCCCTTCTTCTCCCCTTACCTGGCCACCCAGGGCGGGGCCCGGCAGGCGTTGCTGGATGAGCTGGCCCAGGCGCGCCAGCGCATCGAGTTTCTGGCCTTCAGCTTCACCGACGATGCCATCGCGGACGCGATGCTCGCCCGGGCAGCCGCCGGCGTGACGGTCCAAGGGGTCTTCGAGAAGGGGCAGGCGGCCTCGCGTTACAGTGAATATCAGCGCATGAATCCGCGCGAAAGCGAGCTTGCTGGGCGTCTGGATGTCCGCCTCGACACCAACCCCTCGCTCATGCACCACAAGGTCATCCTGATCGATGACAGCACCCTCGTGATGGGCTCCTTCAACTTCTCGGATTCGGCTCAGTCCGACAACGCCGAGAACATGCTGATTTTCCGCAACGCCCCGGACCTGGTGGCCCGCTATCGCGAAGAGTTTCAGCGCATCCAGGCGATCGCTGATTCCTGATGGCGAGGTTCACGCGCCCAGAAAGGCCGCGAACACCTCGTTCGCCAGCGGCAAGCCCGTCCGCGTCAGCCTGAGGATCTGGCCGTCCCAGCTCACCAGGTCCCGCGCCACCAGATCGTTCAGCAGAGGACCGTAGCGAGACGCCAGCGAGACGCCGAAGCGCGCCGAGAATCGGGCCTCGGAAACCCCCTCCTGGGTCAGGCGCAAGCCCATGAACATCGTGTCTTCCAGTTCTTCCTGCAGGGTCTGGGGTTCCTCTGGCGGCGTCGCTGGCCCCTGGGCGAGATAGGTGGCGATCGCCGCGGGGTTGGCCCAGCGTCGCCGTTCAAAATAGGAGTGGGCGCCTGAACCGAGGCCCAACCAGCTCTCGTTGTGCCAGTACACGCGGTTGTGGACACTCTCTCGGCCCGGTTGCGCCCAGTTCGAGACCTCGTACTGCCGATAACCCGCCCGTCCCAATAGGGCCTCGGCCAGATCGGCCATCTCTCGCTCGACCCCTTCGCTCGGCAAGTTCAAGCGCCCTTGACGGGCGGCCGTCTCGAACGGCGTATGGGGCTCAACGATCAGGCTGTAAGCGGACAGGTGAGGCAACTCCAGGGCGATCGCCCGTTCGAGCGTTCGACGCCAGATCGCCAGTGTCTGTCCAGGCAGGCCGTACATCAGGTCGATGCTGATGTTGTCGAAGCCCGCCTGCCGAAGCGCCCGAACCGCTGCCTCGGCATCCTCCGGGGCGTGAATCCGACCAAGCGCCTGAAGCATCTCGGCATCGAAACTCTGCACCCCCAGGGAGACCCGATTGATGCCCATGGCCCGGTAGCGCTGCCAGGTATCGACGGCAGAGGCGTCGGTGAGACGCTCATTACCCGGATTGGCCTCCATGGTGGCCTCGACCTGGTCAGACCAATCGAAGCGCGACCGCACGGCGTCGAGCACCCGTTGCATGCCGTCCAGCGGCAAGTATGAGGGTGTTCCTCCGCCGAGAAACAGGCTGCGCAACGACACGGCCGGCGCCCCCGCGATCTCGGCGCAGAGAGCCGCCACGTAGGCCTCCATCTGGTGATCCTGGCCGGCAAACGAGGGAAAGTCACAATACAGGCATTTGCGCGCACAGAACGGGAAATGCAGGTAAAGCCCGACCGCGGGGAAGAGTTGCCGGTGGTCCGGCAGCTGGATCGTCACGATGATTGCTCCCCCGAGCGTTCGGCCGCCCGTCGCCCATCGCGCGCCATCACGCCCCCGCTCGCCCGGCACAAGGCGTCACAACCACCTGCGGCAAAAACTGCAGCACGTCCCGGTAATGCGCGAGTTCGGTCCCCTCGGCGGCCACGCAGGCCGTGCCGGAGGCCACGGCCCAGCGCAGGCTTTCCGGCAAGGTCTCGCCGTGCACGAACTTGTGCAGAAAACCCGCCACCATCGAATCGCCCGCCCCGACCGTGCTGCGGACCTGCACAGGCGGGGGCGTGGCCAACCAGCGTTCCTTGCGCGTGGCCGCGATGACCTGCTTGGGTCCGTTGCTCAGGAGGATCAGCTCGACCCGGCCCCCCGCGAGAATCTCATCGAGCGCAGCGTGAATCGCCGCCTCTCCCGAGAGCTCCCGCCCGACCATGCGCTGCAACTCGTGAAGGTTGGGTTTGATCATGAAGGGCTTGGCTTCCAGGCCGTACCGCAGGGCTTCGCCATCTGCATCGAGCACCACGTGGTCGTGCCGCAAGGTCGCCTCTTCGGCCAGCTCCTTGTAAGCCCCCTTGTTCAGCCCCGGCGGAATCGAGCCACTGAACACGATCCAGCTGTAATCGTCTGAGCGGCCGGCAATCTTGCGTTTGAGTCGATGGAACTCATCCTCGCGGATGCTCGGACCGGGCATCGAGATCTTGGTCTGCAGATGCTGCCCGGTTCGTTGCAGAATCAGGTTCTCTCGGGTCTCGCCCACCGTCCAGTTGAAGTCGCAGCGTAAGCCCTCGTCCTGCAGAAACTTCTCCAAGCGTCGTCCCGTGTCTCCGCCGAGAAAGCCGAACAGCAACGAGGACTGTCCCAATTCCCAAAGGACTCGCGAAACGTTCAGGCCTTTACCGCCGGGGTCTAGGCGAAAACCCAGGGCCCGATTGGTGTCGTCCAGTCCGAGTTCGTCCACATAAATGGTCTTGTCCAGACTGGGGTTCAAAGTCACCGTCGCGAGCATCTCCGCCTCCTCTCAAGGGCCACTCTCGGCCTCACCGCGTCGCACGCTGCGGGGTCGCACCAAGGGCAGGACCACCGAATCTGATCACGGCCTTCAAGCGCGCGCTCCCGTTGGAAGCACCAGCGCATCCAGGGGAACGGGTCGGATCCGGGGCAGCAAGGCCTCCACGTCGGACAGGTAGCAGGCGGCGGCACCGGACACCATCGCATTGGCGGAACCAGCCGCCACCCCCCAACGGGCCGCCTCTGCCAGTGCCTCGCCACGCTGCAAGCGCGACAGCAGTGCCGCCAGACACGCATCCCCAGAGCCGATCGGGTTGACCACCTCGACGGCCGGCGCCGGCAGCCACCAGGCCTCGTCGTGGGTGGCAAAGGCAGCGCCCGCGGCCCCCATGGTCAGCGCCACCAGGCGAGGACCACGGTCGAGCAGTTCGGCGACCACGCCGGGGACCTCCGCCAGGTCGAACGAACGGCCCACGATGCCCTCCGCCTCGGCCTGATTGGGTTTCAAGACGTCCAGCTCGGACGTGAGCAGCGCTGGCAGTTCCGGTCCGCTGGTGTCCAACGAAACCCGCTTGCCGCCGGCCTTGGCCGCCCGGATCAGGCGCGTGTAAGCCTCTGGGCCCAGGCCGGGAGGCAGGCTGCCACTCAACACCAGCCATTCACAGTTGCGAACAAGCGGGGCCAGATACTGCACGAAGGCCTCATAGTCGGCTTCCGCGACCGGTGGGCCCACCTCGTTGATTTCGGTGAAGGGATGCGCATCGCGATGGTGGAGCAGGGCAATGCAAGTCCGGCTTTCGCCCGAACTGACGGCGTGAAAGGCCTGCGGGATTCCTTCTCGCAACAACAGGGTGACGATCGCCTCCCCCGTCACGCCGGCCACCAACCCGGTGGCGAGCGTGGCTTCGCCCAGCGTTCGCAGGGCACGAGACACGTTGATGCCTTTTCCGCCCGCCAGGGAAACGGCCGACACGGGACGATGCAACCCACCCGGCGTCAGGGCCGATAAGGTGAGCGTCTTGTCGATGGCTGCGTTCAGGGTGACCGTCAGAAACATCTGCGCACGCCTTTCTTGCCGAAGTGCGTCCGTGACCGCCCGCGCGTCAATAGTCGATGTGAAAGCGCGGCTGGTCCTGGCGGATGCGGGCCGCCCCCATGGCATCGAACGCGCCCAGCAGACACGGAATCGAATAGCCGATCAAGGCGCCAACAGCCAGTTGTGGACCGGTGGAAGTCACCGGGCGAATCATCCGGATCGAGGCCGCGGTCAATCCCCCGACCACCGCCCCCAATCCCAGGTACATCAGCGCCTTGTCGTTGGTGCCGAGGTACAGGTGCCCTCCGCCGGACAATAGCAACCCGAGCATCATGGCCATTTCCGGTGAAACGGGGGGCAGCAACTCGATGTCTTTTTTCAGTACCTTGCGCTTGCCCTCCGGCGTATCGACCACCAAGGTGCTGTCATCCTCCTTGACGATCTTGCCGCGCACCTGGGTGCCGTCCTTCTTGTAGACCGTCTCCGCCCTCACCTCTGACACCCCGCTCAGCGAGGCCAGGAAAATCGAGAGCGCGAGCGCGCCTTTGAGGCAGGAATCGGGCAGCACCATCGGCAACTTCCAAACAATGGCGCGGGATGACGCCGCGCCTGGCGAGACCGCGCTTATGATAGCAAAAGGCGCCGACCTTGACGAACGTGGCAGGATTGTCCAGGATCGGGGGCCCGGCCTGGCGTCATCGGCAATTTCGCCCACCGACAGCTCGGGTGACGAGGTGAGTGTCGTGTCCTTCCTTTCCCAGCTTCGCGCGTTCGCCCTGCTGACCACCGTCGCGTTCAGCGCCGGCTGCACGTTCAATTACAGCGCCATGCGCGAGGCGCAGATCGGCCACCTCCAGCTGGCCCCGTTGACGCCCGACCAGTACGAAATCGTCGGGGACGTCAAAGGCTCCGGGAAGGCCACCTACTTTCTGTTTTTTGAACTCAACAACCAGACGCAATATGAAGGCGAATTCCTGCCAGGAGGTTGGGGGTTCAAGGACTGGTTCCTGAACTCGGCCTACCGCATGGCGCATTTTCAAGCCATCAAGAGCGCGGCGGGAGCAGATGCGCTGGTCGCGCCGCGCTATGAGGTGCAGACCTGGGGCGCGCCCGGTATCCTCACCACCACCACGGTGACGGTCTACGCCAAGGCCATCCGGTTGAAGGCCACGCGGGGCGCCGAGCTGCCGGCATCCCCCAAGCCCTGACCCTTCCCCGGCCCTTCGTTCCGACCTGGTATAATTCGGCGTCGGCCCCACCGCTCAAAGGCAGAGCATGGCTACGCGTACGAAGGTCAGCCACCGGGATGACGTGGCATTCTTGACCCTGTCCAGCTCGGACGGTCTCCACGTGCTGTCGCTCCAAGCGATGGCTGAGCTGCGCGAGGTGCTCCAACAATTGGCGGGGCAACCGGCGCTGCGGGCCGTCGTGTTGACGGCCGAGGGGTCGCGCGCCTTCTCGGCGGGAGCCGACCTCCGCGAACTGGCCCGCTTGCAGCCGGAGGCGGCGATCGCCTTCAGCCAGGCCGGCCAGGCCACCACCCTCGCGCTGGCCCAGCTGGAGGTCCCGACGATCGCGGTGCTGCCGGGCCCCGCCTTCGGCGGCGGCGTGGAACTGGCCTTGGCCTGCGATTTTCGCTTGCTGGAAACGCGCGCCCAGTTACACTACCGCGCGGCTGAGCTGGGTCTGTTACCCGGCTGGGGTGGGACACAACGCTTGCCCCGTTTGGTCGGGGAAGGCCGGGCGAGCTGGATGATGATGGCCTGCGAGCCTGTCCCCGCCATCCGTGCGGCGGAATGGGGCCTGGCTCACGGCGTGGCCGCCGGACCGGAGCTGGACGCCGCCTTGACCGATTGGTTGGCGCGCCTGGTTCGCCTGGACGTCACGGCGCTGGGCGCGATCAAGGCGGCCATTCGCGCGCATGCCCCTTTCAACTTCGAGGCGGAGCAGCGCGCCTTTGCCGCTTGCTTTGCATCCGGAGCCACCCAGGCCCGGATCGAGACCTGGTTGCGCCTCTCGCGAGCCGCCACCGCATCCCCCCCCACGTCCCCTTCGGCGTCGGCCGGAAGCCAGTCTTGAACCCGACGCCACAGACCAGGAGCACACCATGGGCCGTACCGTCATCGTCAGTGCCATCCGCACCCCCTTCGCCAAATTATCGGGCGCGTTGTCCCCTTTGACCGCCGTGGACCTCGGTTCGATGGTCATCCAGGAAGCCCTTCGGCGTGCCGGCGTCGCCCCCGCGGATGTCGACAACGTCCTGATGGGTACCGTGCTGCAGGCCGGCGTGGGCCAAATTCCCGCCCGCCAGGCCGCCATCAAGGCGGGCATCCCGGTCACCGCGTCAGCCTTGACCATCAACAAGGTGTGCGCCAGCGGTCTGCGCGCTGTCACGCTGGCGGACACCCTCCTGAGAGCCGATGAAGGCCGCGTCATGGTCGCCGGTGGGATGGAATCCATGACCCACGCCCCCTACCTGCTGAAGAAGGCTCGGGGCGGTTACCGCATGGGTCACGGCGAGTTGCTTGATTCGATGATCAGCGATGGGCTCTGGTGCGCTTTCCACGACGTTCACATGGGGGTACACGGCTCCACGGTGGCGCGAGAATACGAGATCAGTCGCGAAGCCCAGGACGCCTGGGCCGCTCGCTCACATCAGCGGGCTCACGCGGCGTGGGAGGCGGGTGCATTTGCCAACGAGGTCATCTCGGTGGCCGTGCCCGCCGGCAAGGGTGAAACGGTGGCGTTCACACGAGATGAGAGCATCCGGGCCGACACAACCGCCGAGAAACTGGCCAAGCTCAAGCCGGCCTTCGGCGCCGATGGGACGATCACGGCGGGCAACGCCCCGGGCGTGAATGACGGCGCCGGCGCGTTGGTTCTCATGTCCGAAGAGGAAGCCGCTCGGCGCGGGCTCACCCCGCTGGCGGCGATCGTCGCCCACGCCATGGTCGGCCAGGAAGCGCCCTACCTCCACACGGTGCCGGCCCTGGCCATTCAGAAGGCGCTGTCCAAGGCCGGTCTGGGCCTGGACGCCCTCGACCGGATCGAGATCAATGAGGCCTTCGCGGCCGTCGCCCTGACCAGCACCAAGTTGCTCGGAGCAGACCCCGAACGCGTCAATGTGAACGGCGGGGCCGTGGCCATGGGGCACCCCATCGGAGCCAGTGGCGCCCGCATCGTGGCCACCCTGACCCACCAGTTGATTGCCAGCAAGGGCCGCTACGGGGCGGCCGCCATCTGTTCCGGGGCCGCGCAAGGCGACGCGGTCATCCTCGAAAACCTTCAACGCTAGGAGTACGTGCAACATGACGATCGACCACGTGGGCCTCATCGGGGCCGGGCAAATGGGTTCAGGGATCGCCCAGGTCTTCGCGACCAGCGGTTTCCGTGTCACCGTCTACGACGCGCACGCGGGACAGCTGGAACGCGCAGCCAAGGGCATCGCCGGAAGCCTGGGCAAATTCGTCGATAAGGGAAAGCTGGCTCCGGAACAACGGGACGCGGCGATTGCGCGGTTGAGCTACAGCCAGGACCTCAGCGCTCTGGCCAGCTGCGATCTGGTCGTGGAAGCCATCGTCGAGAATCTGGACGTGAAACTGGCCTTATTCCGGGAACTCAGCGACCTGGTCCGGCCCGACGCCATTCTGGCGTCCAATACCAGCTCACTCCCGATCACCCAAATGGCCGCGGTCGTGGCCCATCCGAGTCGCTTCATCGGCATGCACTTCATGAACCCGGTGCCCCTGATGCAGCTGGTGGAAGTCATCCGGGGCCTCAAAACCTCTGACGAGGTGCATGCCACGGTGATGAGGCTGGCAAGGGAACTCGGAAAAACCCCGGTGACGGTCAACGACGCCGCGGGGTTCGTCAGCAACCGGGTCTTGCTGCCGATGATCAATGAGGCGTTTTTCGCCCTTCACGAAGGGGTGGCGAATGCCGAGGACATCGACACGGTGATGAAGTTGGGCATGAACCACCCGATGGGCCCGCTCACCCTGGCGGACTTTATCGGCCTCGACACCTGCCTGTCGATCATGGAGGTGCTACACGCGGAACTGGGCGATGACAAATATCGCCCCTGCCCGTTGCTGCGCAAATACGTGCGAGCAGGCCTGTTTGGTCGCAAAACCGGCGAAGGTGTGTTCCGCTACGACGCGGCCCCGGTAGCAGCCGGGCGCTGAGACACGGGCCGCCGTCAGGCGGTGGGAGGAGGAACGGCCGCAAGCGAACAACGATTGCGGCCGTTCTGCTTGCTGTGATAAAGCGCCTGGTCGGCGCGCTCGAACAGTTGGGTGGCCGTGCCCCCGTGGACCGGGAAGACCCCCACACCGACCGACACGGTCACGCGCAAGCTCTCGCCGTTGGGGCCGGGCAATGGCGTGTTTTCAATATTTTGCCGAATCCGTTCTGCCACGATCATCGCGCCGTCGGCATTGGTTTCCGGCAACATCAACACCAATTCCTCCCCACCGTAGCGGCCTGGGATGTCGAGCCCCTGTCGGATCGCTCGCTTGATGATGTGGGCCACCAGCTTGATCACCTCATCGCCCGTCTGATGCCCGTAGGTGTCGTTGAACCGCTTGAAATGGTCGATATCGAGCACCAGCAGCGAAAACATCCGCCCGTACCGAGCGGAACGGTTGGCCTCCTCCTCCATCCGGACCATGAAGAAGGAGCGCACGTACAAGGAGGTCAGGCCATCCGTGGTGGCCTGGCGATAAAGCCTCGCATTGTCGATGGCGAGGCTGGCCACATTGGCGATGTTGGTGAGAATCGCCATCTCCTTTTCAAGGGATTGCATGGCGGTGGACTTGGCGTCGATGTAGAGAATGCCGGACAGTCCCTGCTGGCCCTTCAACGGCACGGCCACCACCGAGTTCAGCTTCAAGCTGACCACCGACAACTTGCTGGAGAACTCCTCATCAGAGGCGGTATCCAGGACATAGACGCCTTCTTGGGTCTGAAGTACCTTCTGGCAGACGCTGCGGGAGATCTCGCGGCTGGCCTGAGCGTTCAACGGCCCCCCATGATCGCGTCCTGCCCCGAAGCGCAGCTGACCGTTGTTCATCAGCAGAATGAAGGCACGCTCAGACTGCGTGACGTCCATCGTGATGGCGGCCACCTGATCCAACAACTGGTCCAGTTCCAGCGTGCGGGAAATGGCCTGGTAGAGTTTGTTCAGCAATTCCAGGTTCTGGCGCCTGGCCGTCTGTTCGGCCATGCTGCGCACGGCTTGCCCGGCCCGCGTGATGATCTGCCCCAGCGCCTGAAAGAGCTTGAGGTCGCGCCGAGGAAAGGGAACCCCGTCCGAGCGGTCGAAGTACAGCACGCCATCGAGGCGATCGCCTTCCCTCAGGGGCAGGGCCAGCAGACTCGACAGGGGAACATCGTAGGCCGCAGCCTCCTCGGCAATGTCGGCCTGCTGCGACACGTCGTCGAGCAGGACCATCTGGCCATGCTCAAACACCCGGTCCACGACCAAGCGCGCAATCTTTTGATAGATCCAGGCGTTGCCGTCAGCCTGGTTGCTGGCGCGCAGACGGTCGACAAAGGTCTTGTCGGAGTCCCGCAGTGTCAAGAAAGCCCGCTCCGCCCCCGCGATCGGCAGCAAGGCCGTCAAGGCCCGATCCAGCACCTGCGAGATGTCCAAGGCCCCGCCCACAGACGCGGCAAACTCGGTCACCTGAGCCACGCGGTCTTCCGCTGAGGGGGCGCCGCTCGACGCAAATTCCGACGCCACGGGGTCAAGCCGATCCAGATGCCCCTCGAGCTGCTTCAGCAGGGAGCGGATCTCCTCGATCTGTGTGCCAGGCCCCGTATGCTGCACCAAGCGGAAGTGCCTCCGGACACGGCCCTTGGCCACGCTTCTTCAAGCCACGTGGCGACGACCGCCTGCGATCCCAATCAAGCGCCGTTTTCATGTTCTTACCCCAAGCACCCGAAGCCTACCCCTTCGGCCGATTCTTTTTCCCGTCCAGCGCGAGAAAGTGCTGGCCGGGTCGCCGTCCGAACACCGGCAGACTGCGGTATAATGCAGTTGGACGCTACTTTCCGGGTCCAGCCCCCTGTGGCTTACCTGGCGCGTCGGCGGTGCCTGGTCTTCGGGTTCAGGCGTCGCCCCCGCATTCCCCTTGGGGAGACACGCCGCAACGAAGCGGACGTCTCACGATCGCGAGGTCTAGCCGATGTGCGCCACCGCTGTTGAAAGTCACTCGAACGCTTTGATTGAAATGGTTCGCTCGTTCGCAGAACGCGAACTGGCCCCTCATGCCGCCCGCTGGGACCGCGAAGCCGTCTTCCCGGTGGACACTTTCCGGGAAATGGGTCGGCTGGGACTGCTCGGAATTCCTCTGCCCGAACAGTACGGCGGGGGCGGCGGGTCGGTTCAGGACTACATCCTGGCGGTCGAGGAAATTGCCAAGGCAGACGCGGGGGTCGGCTGTGCCTATTCCGTGCACGTCTCCGCCGTGGCCATGACGATCGCAGCCTTCGGCAGCGAGGAGCAAAAAGCCCGTTACCTCCCCAAGATGGCCACCGGCGAGTGGATCGGCGCCTACGCGCTGACGGAACCCGGTCATGGTTCGGATGCGGGCCATCTGCAAGCCAAAGCGGTCCGTGACGGGGATGGATGGGTCTTGAGCGGCACCAAGCAGTGGATCACCAACGCAGGCTATGCCCAGGCCTTCCTGGTGTTTGCCCGAACCAACGCCGACGAGCCTGGCCCCAAGGGCATCACGTGCTTCATCGTGGAAGCCGGCACGCCGGGGCTCGAGGTGGGTCGCGTCACGCACAAGATGGGTGTGCGCAGCAGTGACACGCGTGACCTGGTCCTGAATCAGGTGCGGGTGACAGACGCCCAGATCCTCGGGAGCCTGGGAGGTGGGTTCACCATCGCGATGCGGGCGCTGGATTCCGGCCGGATCGGCATCGCGGCCCAGGCCGTCGGCATTGCCACCGCCGCGCTGGAGGCGGCCAAGCGGTTTGCGCTGGAGCGGGAGTCATTCGGCCAGTCGATCGCCAAGTTCCAGGCCATCCAGTGGAAGTTCGCGGATGGGGCCACCCGTCTTCAGGCCGCCCGATTGCTGGTTCAAAAGGCCGCCCAGCTGCGCAATGACGGCCGGCCTCACACCCTGGCGGGCTCCATGGCCAAGCTGTATGCCTCCAAGACCTGCCGGGAGATCTGCAACGAGGCGGTGCAGATCCACGGGGGCTACGGATACACGGATGAATTCCCCGTCGAACGCCATTACCGGGACGCCAAGATCACCGAGATTTACGAGGGCACCAGTGAAATCCAGAAGCTGGTCATCTGGCGCAACATTCAGTCGATGACGGACCACTTTGAAAAACTGGCCGACAGCTACCTCAATGAAGAACAGCGCATGGCCCGCGACATGATGGCGGAGCTGGCCTACGGACAGTTTGCCGGCCGGGCCATGGAGATCGACCATACCGAGGAGATCCCCTGGGACAACATCCAGGCGATGCGCGACGCTGGTGTGCTCGGCCTTCCCATCGAGGAAGCCTACGGCGGGGGCGGCTCCGATTACGTCTCGTTCGCCATCATGAGCGAGGTGTTCGCCGAAACCTGTGCCACCACCAGCGTGATCATGGACGCCCACATCTCGCTGGCGATGAAGCCGATCGCCCTGTTCGGGACGGAAGCGCAAAAGCAGGCCTGGCTGCCTCGGATGGCGACCGGGGAATGGCTCGGTTGCTTCGCCCTGACCGAACCCAACAGCGGGTCGGATGCCGGCTCCTTGCGCACCACGGCGGTCCGCGACGGCGATGACTACATCCTGAATGGCGGCAAGGTCTTCATCACGAACGGTTCCTTCTCCAAGGTCGCGATCGTCTTTGCCTCCACCGATCTGTCCAAGGGCAACAAGGGCATCAGTGCTTTTATTGTCGACACCGCCTCTCCCGGCTTCGTGGTCGGCAAGAAGGAAGAAAAGATGGGCATTCGCGCCTCTGACACGCGGGCCCTGTTCTTCGAAAACCTCCGCGTGCCGGCCGCCAACCGGCTGGGTGAAGAGGGTCAGGGCTTCAAGGTTGCCCTCGCCACCCTTGACGGCGGCCGCATCGGCATTGGCGCACAGGCCATCGGGATCGCGCACGGCGCCTTCATCAAGGCCTTGAAGTACACGCAGGAACGAGAGCAGTTCAAGCAGAAAATCGCCGACTTCCAAGGCGTCCAGTTCATGCTGGCCGAAATGGCCACCGAGATCGAAGCCGCCCGCTTGCTGGTGCGCTACGGCGCGGAGCTGAAAGACGCCGGCGAGAAGTTCAACATGGTGGCGTCCATGGGCAAATTGCTTGCCTCGGAGGTGGCCTCCTGGGCAGCCAACCGCGCCGTCCAGTTGCACGGTGGTTACGGATTCGTGCGGGAATACGAGGTCGAACGCTACATGCGCGATGCCAAGATCACGGAACTGTACGAAGGCACCAGCGAAATCCAACGGCTCGTGATCGGGTCGAACTATCTGGGCGTGCGATGACAGACCTGGGGGCGATCGCAACGGCGGTGCTCGCCGCCCGACCGCGTGCGATCGCCCGCGCCATCTCTTACTTGGAGGATGGCCATCCTCAGGCTGGTGAACTGCTGGCCCTGCTCTTCCCTCACACGGGCAAGGCCTGGACGATCGGGATCACGGGACCTCCAGGCGCTGGCAAGAGCACCCTGGTGGATCGCTTGGCAGAGGCCATACGCCAGCGCGGCTTCACCCTTGCTGTGGTCGCCGTCGATCCCGCCAGCCCCTTCAGCGGAGGGGCGATTCTGGGGGATCGCATCCGCATGGCGGGGTTGGCCGCTGACCCCGGCGTGTATGTGCGCTCGATGAGCAATCGGGGGCACCTCGGTGGGGTCGCGACGGCCACGGAATCGGCCATCCACGTGCTTGATGCGGCGGGCTTCGACGTGATCGTGATCGAGACGGTCGGGGTGGGCCAATCTGAGATCGAGATCGCGGAACTCGCGGACACCACCGTGCTCGTTCAACCACCCCACCTCGGGGACGGCATTCAGGCCGTGAAGGCCGGCATCATGGAGGTGCCGCAGGTCTTTCTCTTGAACAAGGCTGATCTGCCGGGTGCCCGGCAGGCGGCGGCGGAAATCGAGGGTTATCTCGATCTGGTCTCTTGGAGCGCCCAAACCTGGCGCCCGCCGGTGGTGCTGGTCAGCGCAACCTCGGCCGAAGCACTGGGCGTTGACGAGGCCTGTGCGGCGATGCTGCGTCATCGGGAATGGCTCCAGCAGGACGCCCGTCTGGCGACCGCCCGGCAAGTCCGGGCCAGGCGATCACTTTGGCGCGAGGCCGATCGCCTGCTCCAAGCGCAGTTGCGCGCCCGGGTGAGCAAGTCTGGCGAGGAATCGCTCCTCGATGACATTCTCTCCCGCCGCCTGACCCCGGAAGTGGCCGCCCGTCAACTGATCGCCTCCGTTTGGCCCGTTTGAAACTTGCGCCCCCCATCGCGGCAGACCGCTCTGCTCGCGGCCCATGGGCCGCGTAACGCTACCTTGACACGCAACCAGCCCCAAGTCGAAAAAAACCTGTCGGTGTCAGGGTTTCACCAGTTTTCGGTCGCTTTTTGACCCGCGCAAGCCAATCAAACATCCGTTCTATCTCTGAATGCGTGATCCTCCCCCAGGTCTGGTGACTCTGTTCGCCACTGGGACGCTCCGAAGGGATAGACCATGAAGATTGTGCTCTCCGGGATGCTCGACACGCTCAACACCAAACGGCAAACGGCCACCCTGACGGTCCGTCGTCGTGGCAAAGACGCGCCACAAAGCGACTCGGTGCAACTGCGCTTCCATTCGCCAGAGGCCTTCACCGCCTTTGCTTCCCGCCACACCAAAGGCACACACTTGCTCCTGACGGGCCTGCTCCGCCTGCAGCAAGTGCCGCTGCTCGATCCCGCCACCCGGGCGCCGGTCACAGGAAGCCAGGGCAAGGAAGTGACCCAACCCCAACTGTCCCTGGAAGTTCGTGAGGCTCGCCGGGTGGAGTGGCACGATGAGGGCGACCTCCTTTACGCCCACGGCCTGGTGAGCGTGGTGGACACGCGCGAAGGCCTGCGCCAGAGTGCCGCCGGCCTCCCGTACCTCCGGGTCAGAGTGGCCTACAACCATTTCAAGCGTCCCCACGAAAGCGAAGCGCAAGCCGACTTCTATGACCTGGTGGCGTTCGGTGGAACGGCCGAGAGCCTCGCCAATCTGGAGAAAGGCGAGCGATTCTTGCTGGAACACGCGATCCCGACGACCCACAGTTACGCGCTGCGTGACCTGAGTTTGGCGGACGGCAGCCCCGTGATGCGCCAAGGCATCGAACTGACCCTGCGAGAATTCAGCTACCTGCCGCGCCCACGCGCGCGTGACGCCCGTCCGGAATCGGCGCTTCCGTTTTAGTCCGCATGCGGGTGGCCGGGCGTCGTGGTATACATGAACGCCCGGCTGGCGCAGGTGGGGACCGTGCCGGCCTCTGGCGGGGAGACTCCTGCGTGCGCGTTTGGCCCGGTAAATCATATCCCCTGGGGGCCACCTGGGATGGGCGAGGCACCAATTTCGCCATCTTCTCGGAATATGCTACGGGCGTTGACCTCTGCCTGTTTGACAGCCCTCAGGCCCTGCGTGAGACGAGCCGCATCCCGCTGACCGAACGCACGGATATGGTCTGGCACGCCTACCTGCCGGACGTCCGGCCGGGGCAACTATACGGTTACCGCGTCCACGGCCCCTTCAAGCCCAAGCAGGGGCACCGCTTCAATGCCAACAAGGTGATGATCGACCCCTACGCGCGGGCTGTTGGGAGATCGTTGTGCTGGTCCGATGAAATCTTCTCTTATCCGCTCGGCCACGCCGAGGTCGATCTGGCCTTCGACAAACGGGACAACGCCCCGTTTGCGCCGCTGGCGGTGGTGGTCGATCCCCACTTCGACTGGGAGGGCGATCGCCCTCCCCAGGTGCCCTGGCACGACACCGTCATCTATGAAACCCACGTGCGCGGGTTCACCCGCCTGAACCCGCAGGTGCCTGTGGCCGAGCGAGGAACCTACCTCGGGGTGGCCTCTGATGCGGCGATCGCCCACCTGAAGCAGCTTGGCGTGACGGCCGTGGAATTGCTTCCGGTGCATCAGCATGCCATCGATGGACATCTGGTCAAACATGGCCTGAGCAATTACTGGGGCTACAACACGCTGGGCTACTTCGCTCCAGATGTGCGCTACGCCAGCGGCGCAACGCCGCAGGACGCGGTGAACGAATTCAAAGCCATGGTCAAACGGCTGCACGCCGCGAACATCGAAGTGATCTTGGACGTCGTCTACAACCACACCTGCGAAGGCAGCGAACTGGGCCCGACGCTTTCGCTGCGCGGCATCGACAACGCGTGCTATTACCGCCTGGTAGACGGGAATCGCCGCTACTACCAGGACTTTACGGGCTGTGGCAACACGCTGAACATGCAACACCCTCGCGTGTTGCAACTCATCATGGACTCGTTGCGCTACTGGGTGCAGGAGATGCATGTCGACGGATTCCGCTTCGACCTGGCCAGTGCGTTGGCGCGAGAACTCTTTGCCGTCGACCGTCTGTCGTCCTTCTTCGACATCATTCACCAGGACCCGGTGCTCTCGCAGGTCAAGCTGATCGCAGAACCGTGGGATCTCGGAGAGGGCGGATACATGGTGGGCAACTTTCCGGTCGGCTGGACGGAATGGAACGGGCAGTATCGCGACACCCTTCGACGGTTCTGGAAAGGGGACGGCGGTCTGGCGCCGCAGTTGGCCTTGCGATTGGCCGGCAGCCCGGACCTCTACCAGGACGACGGCCGGGCGCCCCACGCCAGCATCAACTTCATCACCTGCCACGACGGTTTCACCATGCGCGACCTGGTGACCTACAACCACAAGCACAATGCCGCCAACCGGGAAGACAATCGCGACGGTGAAAACCACAACAATAGCTGGAATTGCGGGGTAGAAGGCGAAACGCTGGAAGAAGCGATCCTGGCGCTGCGCGGCCAACAGATGCGTAACCTGATGGCCAGTCTGCTGCTCTCCCAGGGGGTTCCCATGATCAGCGGGGGCGACGAGTATGCACGCTCCCAGCGCGGGAACAACAACGCCTATTGCCAGGACAATGAACTGGCCTGGCAGCCCTGGCTGGTTTCAGATGAGCAGCGCCGCTTCTTCGACTTCGTCTGTCGCTGTCTCGCCTTGCGTCGCGAGCACCCGGTTTTGCGCCGTCGGCGTTTCTGGAAGGGTCGGGTCATCCCTGGCTCGAACGTCAAGGATATGACCTGGTTCGAGCCGTCCGGCCGCGAAATGACCACCTCCAGTTGGAAACAAGATTTCGTCCGCTGCCTGGGGTTGCGCCTCATGGGGGATGCCATCTCAGAAACGGACCCCGAAGGTCGTCCCATCCGCGGAGATTCGCTTTTCCTGATGCTGAACGCTCACCACGATGCGATTCCCTTCGCTTTGCCCGTCGCTCCCGGCTATGGCGCCTGGGAGGTGTTGCTCGACACCGCCGTCGAGTCTCCTGCTCCATTGCTGAGAAGGCCTGGAGACCGTTACGATCTGTCAGAACGGTCTCTGGTGCTGCTCAATGCCCGTCGCGCCGCCGAGGATAACCAACCATGACCACCAAGTCCCGCAAGAAGACCCCCAAGCCTGCTGAATCCGTCGTTCCGGTGAGCCCGGAACTGACCCCATTCGATCTCTACCTGTTGAACCAGGGCTGCCACTATCTCGCCTACGAGAAGATGGGCGCCCACCCGATGGAACGGGACGGGGAGCGCGGGTGGTACTTCGCCGTGTGGGCCCCCAATGCGCGGGAAGTTTCGGTGATCGGCGATTGGAACCTCTGGCAGCACGGCCAGCACGCGCTGAGCTTCGATCCGGCGGCTGGCATCTGGAGTGGCTTCTTCACGGCTCCAAGCGCTGGAGCCCGCTACAAATTCTCCATCATCTCAGGCGCCAGCAACCACTATGTGGCCAAGGCCGACCCTTACGCTTTCGCCACCGAGCAACCTCCGGGAACCGCCTCCGTGCTCACGGACCTGGCAGGCTATGCCTGGGGCGATGGCGCCTGGATGGAGGGACGAGCCGCCAGACAGGCCCCCGAGGCCCCCATCTCCATCTACGAGGTTCATCTGGGTTCGTGGCGACGTGGCGCCGATGGCAATTGGCTGAGCTATCGAGATATGGCCCCCCAATTGGCCGCTTACGCGGCCGAGATGGGCTACACCCACGTCGAACTCTTGCCCATCACGGAACATCCCTTCTACGGGTCGTGGGGCTACCAAACCACGGCCTACTTTGCCCCCACGGCCCGCTTTGGAAGCCCTCACGATCTCAAGTACCTGATCGACACGCTGCATCAAGCCGGCGTGGGGGTCATCCTCGACTGGGTGCCCGCCCATTTCCCTCGGGACGAGCACGGTCTGGCCTATTTCGACGGGACCCACCTTTACGAGCACCAGGATCCCCGCCAAGGGCTCCACGCGCACTGGAATACGTTCATCTTCAACTACGGGCGTCGCGAGGTCGCGAATTTCCTGATCGCCAGCGCCATGTTCTGGCTCCGTGAGTATCACATCGATGGGTTGCGGGTCGATGCGGTGGCTTCGATGCTGTACCTGGATTACGGCCGCTCCGAGGGAGATTGGGTGCCGAACGCCTTCGGGGGACGCGAGAACCTGGATGCGATTGGCTTCCTGAGACATTTCAACGAGGTCATCGCGCAGCAATGTCCCGGAGCGATCACCATCGCCGAAGAAAGCACGGCCTGGCCGCGCGTGACGGGTTCACCGGCCGAAGGCGGACTGGGCTTCACCTTCAAGTGGAACATGGGCTGGATGCACGACATGCTCGACTACATGGCCACCGACCCGGTCTACCGTCGCTACCACCACAACCGGCTGACCTTCTCGATGATGTACGCCTACTCGGAGCGGTACGTGCTGTCCTTCTCGCACGACGAGGTCGTCCACCTGAAACGCTCGATGTCTGGCAAGATGCCGGGCGACGACTGGCAAAAGCTCGCCAATCTACGCCTGTTACTTGGTTATATGACGGGCCACCCCGGCAAAAAGCTGCTCTTCATGGGACAGGAATTCGGCCAGTGGTGGGAATGGAACCACGACACCTCCCTGGCCTGGCACCTGCTGCAAGAACCCGCCCACCTGGGGCTCTCCAACTGGTCACGCGACCTGAACCGGCTGCTCACGGCAGAAAAGGCCCTCTCAGCGGGAGACTATCATCCCTGGGGCTTCAAGTGGGTCGATTGTCACGACGCCGACCACAGCATCGTGAGTTTTCTCCGTTATGACCAGGAAGACCCAGAACAGGCCTTGCTGTTTGTCTCCAACTTCACCCCGGTGCCCCGTTCGGCCTATCGCCTGGGCGTGCCCTGGGAGGGGCCCTGGACCGAGGTGCTCAATTCGGATGCGCAGGTCTATGGTGGCAGTGGGCTGGGGAACATGGGGCAGGTTCAGGCCGAGGACATTGCCTGGCACGGCCACTCCCACAGCCTGAACGTGATGCTCCCGCCTTTGTCCACCGTGGTATTCAAGGCGCCGCCGCGTCCACGACCCGAATTGCCGGAGCCGACGCTGGAGCCCAGCGCAGCCTCCTCGACGGAACCGTCCGACGGGCCGCAGAAAGTTCCCCCCAAGGCCGGGAAAAAGTCCAAGGCGCAGCCGGAGGGGACTGCGGCGACACCGCGTCGAAGCGCCCCGCGACGGGCCACGACGCGAGCCAAGAAGGACGAGACCTGACACAGAGGTCCTAGAGGTATAGCCGGCCTGAACCTGACTCAGGCCGGCTATACGACGGGTGACCGTCCCGAGTCAGGCCCGCAGGGTGGCCCACACCTCCGCCTCGGACACAATCGCAAGCGAAGCCCCGCCGCCCGCGCGCGGCAACGCCATTCGGATGCCCTCGCCGCGATTCTTCTTGTCATGGCCCATGGCCTCGATCAGCGCTTGCCCATCAACCGGCGGACACTGGGTCGGTAGCGCGAAACGCTGCAAGAGGGCTTCCAGACGTTCGCACAGGCGGGCCTCGTATTCCCCTCTGGCGACGGCCAGACGGGCCTCGAGCAAGAGCCCCAGGCCGACGGCCTCTCCGTGCAGCAGTCCCCCGAAGGCCTGCACGCTTTCGATGGCGTGCGCCAGGGTGTGGCCCAGATTAAGGCCAGCGCGCGGACCATCGGGCCGCTCCCGTTCATCTTCCGCCACGATTCGCGCCTTGATCGCGATACAGCGAGCCACCAAGGTAGTCAACACCGGCAGGGAACGCGCGGCGATCGCCACCGCCTCTGCTTCCAGAAACTCCAGCAAACCATCGTTTGTCAGGAGGGCATACTTGACCACCTCTCCCAGTCCGGCAGTGAACTCGCGAGCGGGCAGGGTCAGCAAGGTGGCGGGATCAACCAGCACCGCAGCAGGCTGGTGGAAAGCGCCCACGAGGTTTTTCAGATGACGGTGATTGATGGCCACCTTTCCCCCGACGGAGGCATCCACCTGGGCCAGCAAGGTGGTCGGGACTTGCATGAACGGGATCCCCCGCATGTAGGTGGCCGCCACGAAGCCGGCCAGATCGCCCACCATTCCGCCCCCGAGACTGATGATCGGGCTTTCGCGATGCAGGCCGGCCCGTAAGGCGGCATCCACCAGTTGTTGGGACACTTCCCAGGATTTGCTCGCTTCCCCCGCGGGCACCACGCGCAAGGCCGGTCGCCAGCCCGCCAGGGTCAACGTCGCCAGCGCCAATTCCAGGTACCAGGAGGGGACGCCGTCATCCGAGACCAGCAGGCAAGGCCCTGGGGCACCGGGCAAATAGGCGGGGAGGCGCACCAATTCGCCCGGTGCGACCGTCACCTGATACTGACGATCCCCCAGCGCCACCGGAATCGCCTGCTCGTGCCCGAAGAGGTCCTGCACGATGTGCGCCGCCAGCGCGGCGGGATCTCCCGCACTGGTGTCATAGGCGAGCGCAAAGCGATCGTACTGAAGACGTCTGACCGCGAGCCTGGCGGCGAACAGCTCCCGGTCTCTCGCGAGCGGACGCTCCTGACTGCGCTGGACCCGCTCCCACAGAACCTCCAAGGGGGCGTCCAGGCAAACGACGGTGCCCAGCCCAGCCAGCAGCGCGCGGGTCTCCTCCTCGATCATGGCGCCGGCTCCTGTCGCTACCACCAGGCGGGTTCGCGGTACGAGGGTGGCGATCGCCTGACGCTCCCACAGGCGAAACAGGTTCTCCCCCTCGGCGAACAGGTCACTGACGGTACGGCCCGCCATCTGCTCCACCAGATCGTCGGTATCGACGAAATCCCAGCCCAGTTGCGCTGCCAGGGCACGGCCCACGCTGGTCTTGCCGGACCCCATGTAGCCGGTGAGAACGATGCCCAGGATCACGTGGCGTGGCCTCCATCTCGACGACGCACCAATTTGACGGCCGCTTGCAAGCCCAGCGTGTAGCTCTCCGTGCCCAGCCCTGCCACCACGCCGTCCACCACCGGAGCCACCAGGGAACGGGCACGAAAGTCCTCTCGCTGCCAGATGTTCGAGAGATGAACCTCGATCTTGACCCCTTGAAAAATCGCCAGCGCATCGCGAAGGGAGACGGACGTGTGGGTCAGCCCCGCCGGATTGATCACGATGGCCGACACCCCCTGGGCCACCGCCCCGTGGACCCATTCAACCAGCGCCCCTTCGTGATTCGATTGCAGGCAGGTGACCTCCGCCCCCATCGCGGCACCCCGACTGTGCAGCATCGCATCGAGGTCCACCAGACTCGTCGTCCCGTAGACGTCCGGTTCTCGCACGCCGAGCATATTGAGGTTGGGACCGTGCAGCACCCACAAGGAAATCACGTGGAACCCCTCTCCTCGACGCCGCGCGGCCCCAATCGCCGGGATTGAAGGTCCTGGCCCACCTCGAAGTGAGCCATGAACTCCGCGAGCGAATCGCCTCCGAACTTCTCGAGGCACGCTTCGGCCAGCACCCAAGCGACCATGGCCTCGGCCACCACACTGGCCGCCGGCACGGCACAGGCATCCGTGCGTTCGAAATGGGCCGGCGCCGGTTCGCCCGACGAGAGGTCCACAGCGGGCAACGGCCGCGGCAAGGTCGAAATGGGCTTTTTGGCCGCCAGGAGCACCAGCGGTTGGCCATTGGTCATGCCCCCCTCCAGCCCGCCGGCGCGATTCGACCCACGCGCGTAGCCTTGCGCAAAGCCGTCGTGGGCCTGGTGACCGGTGCGTGACGCCAGTTCGAAGGCATCGCCGATCGCGACCCCTTTGATGGCAGGAATGCTCATGACCGCCTGTGCCAATCTCCCGTCCAGCCGACGATCCCACTGCACGTGGGAGCCCAGACCCACCGGCAAGGGAGTCGTGCGAACCGCGATCACGCCCCCCAGCGAGGTACCCTGACGTTTGGCCTCATCAATCGCGGCCACCATGGCGACACTCGCCTCGCCGTCGCCGCAGCGGACAGGGGAGGCCTCCAGGGCGGCGCAGGCAGCCGGCCAATCGCTCCAGAAGCCCTCTTCAACCGTCGCCTTGACGTCGCCTATCTGCACCACATGGCCCACCACCTCGACCCCCAGCGAGGCCAGCAAGCGGGCGGCGATCGCCCCCGCGGCCACCCGCGCCGCCGTCTCGCGCGCGCTGGCCCGCTCCAGCACGTCCCTCACATCGTCCACCCCATACTTCAAGGCCCCCGCAAAGTCGGCATGACCGGGTCGCACCCGCGTGACCCGGCGCAAAGCCAGCTGGGCCTCCCGCTCGGCATCCTCAGGGTCACGTGGCAATGCGCTCATGGCGCCCAGCCAGTTGGCGTGGTCACGATTCTGAATCTGCAAAGCCACCGGGGCCCCTGACGTCAAGCCCAGGCGCACTCCCCCCGTGAACTCGACCGCGTCGGACTCAATTTTCATGCGGCCCCCACGGCCGTAACCGGCCTGGCGACGTCGCAGCGCGCGATTGAGCACCTCCGCTTCCAGGCACAGACCGGCCGGCAGACCTTCCACGATCACCGTCAGCGCGGGACCGTGAGACTCACCCGCCGTCAGCATCCGCAGGCGCGTCACGGTCTGGACTCCGACACCGCCACCTCCGTCAGCAACGCGTGAGGCAGCACCGCGTCCCGCATGGCTTGCCGCGACGGAGAATGCCCGGTCCAGCGTTCGAAGGAAAGGGCAGCCTGTTCGATCAACATGTCCAAGCCATCCAGCGCTAGCAAGCCCCGATGGCGGGCGCGCCGAATCAGGGGAGTGACGCGAGGTCGGTAGACCAGGTCATAGACGATGGCGTGGTCAGGGAGAGCCGCGACCGCCTCGACGGTCAGCGGACACCCCTCTCCCCGCGTGCCCAGCGGGGTCGCATTGACCACCAGATCACAGCCTGACAGGAGGGCCCCAGCCGTCGGAAGGTCAGTCAGGCTCTGGGCTTCACCCAGGCGGTCAGGCAGAATCTGTCGGCGGAACCCGGCGGCAGCGTCCTCGTTGCGAGCCGCCACGTGAATGGTGGTCACCCCCCGTTCTCGCAGGGCCAAGGCCACCGCCCGCGCTGCACCACCAGCCCCCAGGATCAAGGCGGTGGAGCCATTTCCCAGCGACTCCGGCAGGGTCCTGAGAAAACCCAGGTAGTCTGTGTTATCCCCGATCCAGCGATCGCCTTCCCAAAAAATCGTGTTGACCGCACCGATTTGGCGAGCCACCTCCGTGAGCCCATCGAGGTGGGCCATCACGGCCACCTTGTGCGGGATCGTGACATTCACGCCTTGCGGACGGAAAGCCCGCATGGCGCGCAATCCCTCCGCAAAATGTTCGGTGGAGAGGGTGACCGCCTCATAGCGTCCAGGAAGTGAAGCCTGGGCAAGCGCGGCGTGGTGAAGCACTGGGGAAAGGCTGTGGGCCACCGGGTCACCAATCAGCACATAGACGGGAACAGGATGGGAGCGAGAAGGCATGATGTCACCAGCGTAATCGAAAGCGGGTGGGCTGGAAAGCACCGGTTACAGAGCCGGCTTGCAAGGGTACGTGAAGGGCGCCAGACCCGATGTCGTGGCGTCATCGATTCCCCGCCCCCTGCAGCAAGGAACCTTCATGATCTGCCCGTTGATGAGTTACGCTGCCAATCAGGTTCCGTGTGCCCGCGAGCAATGCGCCATGTGGGACAAGCGTGAGGACGCGTGCGGCTTCCTGGCCCTGGGGCACCGGGTGCAGGACAGCATCCAGGACCTCGTCATGACCCTGAACGACATCAAGGTCAAATTCTAAAAGGAACAGCGCTGCTGGAAGGCAGCGCTGAAGAGTCCATCCGCATGACCAGGCCCCGCGGGCCTGGTTTTTATTCGTGATCAGTCAGCAGACGGCGTTCAATCAGAGCGAAAAAAGGATCGCTGGTCGACTCGCCCTTGGCGTCGAGAGACAACTTGTCCCCTTGCGCGATGACGGCTGCCACAGGGCGGCCCTCCGCCGGTCCGACCTCCCCCCGCGCGCGCGCCAGGTCGTCCTCATCCTTGCTCTTGCGCCCCTCCCAGGGATTGGCGCGCAGACGTTGCGTCAACCAGAGGCGCCTGGCCGATTCGTCATCCCTGGAGTAATTGCGTGGACTGGTTTCATTCGCCCGTTCAAGCACGCCACCCTCCTCTCAAGTGTCCTTCTGACGATCTTTCCTGGCGCGAGCCTTCCGTGCCGTCTCGTGCAGAAGTGCAAACGATGGATCTTCCATGATGCGCTTCGCCAAGCCCTCAACGTGCCTTTCGGTCGCCGGCGAGTCGGAGAGTTGCCGGGTTGATTTCGAAGCATTCCCCTTGGATGGGTCGGTCATGGTCTTCAACCGACCAGCGAAACCACATCGTTGAGCGATTGCACGGCGAGGTTGCGCGCAAAGACGGCAGGATCATCGTGGTAGGCTGCAGCCAGACGATCCAGCGCCGCAGTCGAAGCAGCCGCGACTGACGCATTGGTGGCCGACGTGGCCGTAGAGCGAACCAGAGAATCGCTTGAGAATGCCGCACTGGCAGAGCCGGAGCGGGCCGCGTCCTTGGAACTGTCGGGGGCAGCGCCGGCAGCCACGCGCTTGGTCAGGCCGTTGACGTGCGTTCCGCTGTTGGAATTGATCATGGTCATGGTTTGTCCCTCTGTGCTACTTCCCGTTTCACCGCAGGCGCTTCCAGCCGTCCACTGAGGCCGATGGGCGCGGTTCACATGATGGTGTATCGGGCCCGGTCATGAAAACTTGCGAGTTTAAAATGGGTTTATACGAATATTTGTTGAGAAATTAATGGAAGCGATCACGTCGGCGCAAAATCGCGAGGGGCCTTGGTGTGGGGTTCAAAGAAGCAAGCTGACGACGGTTAACTTGTGACTAACGTCACAAGCAGGCCGCCACGGCGAGTCGGAACGCGACGAGCGCCTCGCCCGCCCCCCCCCGGCCCCGAAGGCTACTTCAACAGGCCGATCTCGCGCAACCGCTGGTTCAAGAAAGCGCCGGCCGTGATGGCAGGAAAGCGGCTGGGATTGTCGGCGGTGTCACAACAGGGCAGGCATTCGATGTTGAACTCGCTGTAAGGATGAACGAAGTAGGGCAACGAATAGCGCACGGTGTTCTCACCGGCCGGGTTGACGACGCGGTGGGTGGTGGCGGGTATCACGCCGTTGGTCAAGCGGCTCAACATATCGCCCGCATCCACCACCAATTGGCCGGCAAGCGCATCGATGGCGACCCACTCGTTGTCGCGTGTCAAGATTTCCAGGCCGGCAGCCGTCGACTCGCACAGAATGGTGATCATGTTGATGTCTTCGTGAGCGGCCGCCCGGACCGCGTTGGGGGGCATACCAGGCTGGAGCGGCGGGTAATGAATCGCCCGTAAGATGTGGTTGCCATTTTCAATGGCGCCCACAAAGTAATCACGGTCAGCCAATTCGAAGTAATCCCCCAAGGCGCGCAGAAGAATGCGGGCATTGGCCTCGAGCTGTTCAAACAGGGTCAAGGTGACGGAGCGTAGCGCCGGCAACTCGTCAGGCCAGACGTTGTCGGGATACTGGCCTTGCATCGGATGCCCCGGCTGCAGTTCCCGCCCCACGTGCCAGAACTCCTTGAGATCCCCCACGGCATTGTCCTTGGCGTGCTCCTTCATGAAGCCGGTGAAGCCCCGTTGCCCCCCCACGCCTGCATAGCGTTCCTTGGCTTCCTTGGGCAATTGAAAAAACGATTCGAACAGCTGGTAAGTCTGTCGAATCAAGGCAGGGTCCACCTGGTGATTCTCGATGGCCACAAAGCCGAGTTCACGCAGGCCCTCGCCCCAGGTTCTGACGAACTCTGCCTTCTGGTTGGCATCGCCCTGGGTGTAGTGCTGCATATTCAAAACGGGAATTTGAATTCGCGCCGTGGTGCTCATCGGTTCTCCTCAAACTGGACAAAGGCTCACTCGCCTGACTGCTGAACGCTGCCGCGCAGCGCCATCGAACCGCCTCCAATATGCCCAGGCGACGAGAAGCTGTCACGTGGTGCGATCAGATTGGACCCGGCAACGAAGAAAAACCGCCCGCAATTGGAGCGGGCGGTTTTCACGGGCCTGAGCCTTTCAGGTGGAGATGGCGAGAATTGAACTCGCGTCCCGAAAGCAAACCATGGCAGCGTCTACGTGTGTAGCCTGGGAATTGGTTAACGCCAGCCACCTCTCCTCGGCGCAAGGAAGCTGACGCGAGTCTCCTGAATCTTAGCCCGCAGACAGCAGACGCATCTGACGGGAGCAACCGACTGATTTGCCGATAAGGCCGGCCGGTGCGGCCTTATCAGAGTCTGTTATCCTGAGGTCAAACCTAGGCCGCGATTGCGGCGGCCCGGGTGGACTTGGGGGTAACAGCGGTCAAGAAGGTAGGCTTCTTGGCACTTGTTGGTTTGCCGCTGGTTTAACGTGTAACGTCGGCATCCACGACACGCAACCACCACCGTCGACTCCCGGTCGAAACCGTGACATCCCCGTGGTGTGCTCTCACCATAGGGATTTTTCGCCCTGCTGTCAACCAGACAAGCGCTTGGCGAGCCCCTTTCAGAAATGCATTCGGGGTGGTGTGCTGACACCCGCAGGGTAGAACAAAACGGGCCCCCACTTCGTGGCGGGCCTGCGTGAACCACGAAGCGAGAAACCCCAATGAAAATGACCTTCAAGGGCCGGGCAGCGCGCCAGGGCGAAATCCCGGTCGGGCTGGCAGACGCACTGGCCTACTTCAGCGACGTCAAAGCCTTCATACAGAAAATCGAGGACGTCAAGGAGGTGCGCGATCTCGCACTGCCCAAGGCCTACCTGATGAGCCATCATCCCATCGGAGCCCTGAATTACTACGTCACGGTGGTCACGGCGGTTCAGGCCGAGCCCACGCCCAGCGGTCTGCGGCTGACGGGCTTGGACTTCGACGAGACCAAGCTGAGCAGTGAGCATCAGCTTCTGAAAGGCTTTATCGACGGGGCATTGGAGGCGCGAGAAATCGCCAGCGGACGTACCGCGCTGGATTTCTTCTTCGACATCTCCTTCGACTTCACGGTTCAGGGCCCGCTGGTCCTGGTCCCTCGGCCCGTGATTCAATCCACTGCCGACAGCCTGCTTCGGCTGAAGCTGGGCGTGCTGGTGGAGAACCTGTACCAGAAGGTGGTTGAAGACTTTCGACTCAGCGCGTGAGCAGACCGCGGACCAACAGGTGCAGGGCCTTAGCTGACCGCTGGACCATCCTGTACCGTGATTTCCCAGCGGTGGTCGGGACGGCTGATGGAGGGACCAACCGCCGCACTCAGGCGGGCGCGGCCGCGGGTAAAATCAACCAGCCGGTGAGCTGTCATGGCCAACGGCGGCGGGGCCGGGGCGCAATCGGTTTCCAGCAAATAATAGTGGGCACCGGGGAAGACCTGATGAACGGCGTTCAGATTGGCCGGCTCGTTATCGAAGACGCCCACGCAACGTCCGGCCTCCACCAGTTCCTCGGCCTTCCGGGCCTTGAACTCCACGTCGCCGAGGTGCGCCTCGGCCTGCCCCTTGAGCAAAAATTTGGTCCGGGCAGCATGAACCGGGAAACCAGCATCCGCTAAAATCTGCGCGGTCTGAGGCAGCATATTGGCGGGGCGGCCGGACAGGTAAACAATCCCGACCCCCAGGTCCCCCAGGCGAGCCACGAAGTCAGCCGCCCCCAGATTCAAGGTGTCGTGAACCAGGTAGGCCCCATCAAAGAACCGGTTGAAAAATTCGGAGATGAGACGGCCGTGATGCATCCGGGCAATGCCGACACTGTCCAGTGCCTGGCCCACATCAAAGGGAATCGAAGCGCTTGCCAACCGAGAAAGGGAGGCGGCCACCTCCGGAAGTGCGGCCTGCTCCACCGCCATCTCTTGAAAGATCTTCCGCTTCCGTGAGCGCACCAGGAAGAGCGTGTCATCCAGGTCGAATATGACCTGGACGCGTTCCCCCCGAGCAATCAATCGCTCGGAGTCCCGCTCCAGCAAGGCCAACGGACAAAGCCTTTCAAGGACCGTATCAGGGTGAGATGTGTTCATCATCGGAATGCTGCCTGGAACTCCACACGCACTTGTCGACCTGACCCGCGGGCCACCGGTTGACCGTTTCATCATAGCATATGGTTAAGATAAAATTAACGATAAACGACCGACTTTTGTAAACTTTATTGAAGACATGCCTGAAAACCGTTCCAGGGAGTGAAGACTCTCAGACAGGCACGGGGGCAGAGCCAGGGTTGGCGAGTTGCTCTTATCGTGGTCTTAACTCAGGCGGTGCCAAGCGCCGCCCGCTGGCCGCCAGTCCCACGCCGCCCCTCCTCTCAGCAGCGGGACCGCAAGCCAGGGAACCGGCGTCCAGCGAGCCAGGCTGCAGCCGCGCGATGGCCGATCGGCCGCCTCCCCGGGCTTCGTTCCACTCGGGGAGACGACGATACCAGTCCTGACCTCCACGCCCGCGTCGCAGCAATGCTGGGGTTTACCGGAAGACCCAACGGTGGCAGGCGAGAGCACGAGTCAAGGCCACGCCGGCGCGCGAAGATGCGCGGGCAGCCTCAGCGCGAGCCTTGACGATGCTGGAGTTCGTCCCAGAATTCTTCGAGATGGAATCCCTCGAGGAAGCGCCAGCGCAACCGCTGAAAGGTCCCAACTTCCTGCATCCGGGTCATTTCCAGGTGCCAGCGACGAACCAGCTTTTTGGCCTTGGCGATGTCGCGTTTGGCCTGCTCGATGCGGGTCGTCTGCTTCTGAGACATACCCAGCACCATCGCCTCGGCCATCTGAAGTTCCCGTTCAAGGGCGCTTTCAATCCGCACGAGTTCGCTCTGCAACACGTTGCGGGCGGCCTGTTCGGAACTGGACATGATGCGCTGGGCGGCCTGGTAGGCCTCGGCGGCGGGACGAATCTGTTGAGCTTGGGGACACGTCTGAATGGCAACCTTCATCTGGTCTTCCAGGCTCCGTTGCTCCCGCCGCGCCGTGGCTTCCACGTCAAGTTTCAAGCGGTCCAGCGCCAGGTCAAAAGGTGTTCCAGGCGATTTGGCCAACCAGTCACCCACGGCAAAGAAAATCGCCCGAATGGAAGGTGGCGTCGCATCCCGTGTGTCTTCGCTCAGAAACTCCGAAATGGCTGACAGGCGAGTCTGAGTCGCCTGCTTGAGCCGCTCGCCCTCGGAGCGCGCATCCACTTCCTTGCCGGAGTTCGAGATGAGATGCCGCAACTGACGCTGCAGAATCCCCTTCAAAACGGCTTCGGCAAACTGAACCGGCACCACCATCTGACGGTCGCGGGCGTGGTCGAGCACCCGATCGAAAGCGCGCAGGAAGGAGAAGAGGTCTCCCAGTCCATCCGGACCGAGCGAGCTGCGATAACTCTGAATGAACGAAGACGTGAGAGCACGGGCATCCGCCAGCGCAAGCGCCTTCAACTGCAACTCTCCATAACCTGGAACATTTTCCAGCACAGCCTTGTAGACATCCTCAGCCTGCCGGGCCCGCTGACGCGCCTGGTGCAGGGCCTGACGTTGGCGTGCATGCGCCTGCTCGATGAAGGCGCGGTATCGCTGCTGAGCAGCTGCCACCTGGCGGTGATAAGTGGCCTGGGTTTCAGCTTGGTCGAGTTGCGCCTGCTTGTCGAACTTCGCGAGGCTGGCTTCCCGCCGCTCCACCGCCATCTGAGCCTGCCAGTAGTAGCGGTCGGCCAAGGTCACGGCCTTCTTGTAAGACTGAGCCGATACGAACTGGAGCTTGTAGCGAACCTCCTTGGGGTGAGGCGGCTCCAGCGTGATCGAGGAAATCGGCGCAGGCAGGAGCGCTGATTCGGGACGCTGTGGGCGTCCCCTCAGGGCATGCTCCGGCTGTTTCTCGCGTTTTTTCGCGGACTGCATCACGTCTCCCCGGTCTGACGGGTGTGCGCAGCGAATCTGATACATCAGGCTGCTATCTCGACATCATAATCAGCCCGCCAACTGCTGCCTGTGACGGCGGTCATGGATTACAGCGGGAAGCTGGCCCGGCCCCTTCAGATCGAAGGCAGGCGGGCATCCACCCCGAAAATGGCCTTTCCTTCGCCCAACCAGCGCCGTTCGAAGGCAGTCAGGACTCGTTCTCGGGGCACGGCCACGGTCAACAGAAAACGGGCCGACCTGAACTGCGCGAGGGAATATTCGAACAAGGCAGGGTCATCGGTCCGAAAATGCATCACCCCCTGAGGGGCGAGTACATCGGCATACAGCGCCAGGTAGTCCGGCGAGGTCAAGCGGCGGTCTGGATGACGAGGCCAGGGGTCAGGAAATAGCAGGGTGAGACGGCTGACGGAACGAGGCGCCAAGGCTTCCAGCGTTCGTCGGGCGTCTCCGGGGATGAATCTGAGATTCGTAATCCCGGCCCGTAAAGACGCCTGTCGCGCCGAATAAATTCGGTGCATCTTGATTTCAAGTCCGAGGTGGTTCATCTCAGGATTGGCCGCCGCGAACGCCAGCAAATGATGTCCGAGCCCCATGCCTATTTCAACGTGCAGGGGCGCCACCCGACCAAAAGTTCGTTCCCAACGTTCCGCAAAACGACGTGGGTCCAGCAGGACGTCGTAGGGAGGCGCCTGAAAATACTCGTGGGCGAGCTGCTTTTTTCCCATTCCCCCATTTTACAATGCTCAAGACCTATGGCGGGTCTCCTGAGCGCGCCTCACGTTGCCCCTTGGAGGACGAACGGGTATTCTGGAACGCGAATCGCGGGACTCGCGCGCCCGAGAAGCGCGCAATGTGCCGGCGAGGATGAGGAGGATAAACTTATGTGGGGCGTGGCCCAAGTCAAGTATGCCAATGAGAACAGCTGGAGCCGCGGGGTCGTCTCGCTGCACACGCCGGGATGGGTTCATCTCATCACGTATCCGCAGGCCCAGGAAGACCTGATCATGATGAGCTTCCCCGAGAGTCGGGTCGAACAGGTCGAGTGGCTTGAGGTCCGTCTGACGCCCTTCGAGAAAGAAGGTAACGGCATCGCCGCTGCCAAGGCGCTGCTTGACCGTTACAAGGGAGCGCTGTACCCGGAAGCCGCTGAGGGAGCTGCTCCCGAAGCGGGCGTCCCGGTCGCCTGACCTTCGCGGTCCGGGGCTTGCTCCGGGACTGAACGGCCCCGGTCTCTCGCGCAGGGACCGGGGCCTCGCCGCTTGAGCGCGGAGGGGAGCACGTCAGCCCAACAGATGGCCCTTCAGGGTTTCCTGGAAGCGCGTGACTTGCCGCTCATCCACATCGACGGTGGCGTGGTCGCGATGGAACTGAATCGACCGCAAGGCGCTCCGCGCAATCCCCGTGGTGGTGGAAAGCCAGCCGTGAAAAGCGTCGCGCGTAGGGCGCTGGCCTGAAGGCAGGGCCACCTTGAAGGTCTGCCACATCGTCATCATCCGGGGCAACGGAGCCAGGGGCCCCGTGGCGGCCCTGGATTCACGCATCGATTCATTGAGCAGGGTCGCCGCGCCCTTGGGCTGCTTGGTCGCGCCGGTCCGGCCCCGGGTGCGCTTGCCAGGGGCACCTGTCGCCTCCTCGGTGGCCGTGGCGACAGCCGGAATGGTCTGTTCGTCGGGTCCCGGGTCGAGCGGATGGCGACTGAAGGGCAAGGACTTCTGGTTTTCGCTGAACACCGTTTGCGCTTCCGGGGTCACCAGGGAAAGGCTCTGGAAGTTCAGCTTGGCTGCCTCCGCCGCCTCTGCATATCGGCGGTAAAGCGCCACATTGGCTGCCACACCGGTGAGGTAGAGGGCGGGTGGCGCCCCCAGGTCGACGCCTTCCGTGGCCGGTTCCGGAACGACGAGGAACTTCAGCTCTCCAGCGAGGAAGCGCTTGAGCGCGGCTTGCCGCTGAGCGGCGGAGGTATCGGCATTGAAGGAATCAACGTTCGCCCGTCCCCAGCGTTCCAAGCGCTGCACCAGGCGCCGTGCCTCGTGCTTGTTGCGGGCGAGGATCAGGGCCCTCGCCGGTGCGTCGTGCTCGATCGCCTGAAGCAGAAAGTCGGTTCTCTGCTCCGTGGTGATGCGCGCGTAACGATGGGACAGCGTGACCGGCTCCGCCGTCGTCTCAGCGGGTGGCGCCTTCTCGGGTAGCCTGGTGGAGACCTCCGGCGCCCCCCGGCGGGACGTCCGGGCCGGCGCAACTGCAGATGGTGCCGCGGGCGCGGGGGCGGATGGCTCGGGCAGAGCATTCGGGGCCGGCCGCTCGGCGACACGGATGCGGACCGGATTTCTCAGTTGGGGCGCCATGGCCTCCACCCCTTCCGTGATGTTCCAGAAAAAGAGGGCCGTCTGGTCCAGGCGAGGCAGGCGGTCCATCAAGTACTCCACGTCACGACGCTGAATGGTCGTCATCAAGCGGTCCGCCCCATCAAGCACCAGGGTACGCACCGTGTTCAGGTCGAGCTGCTTGATCGCAAACAAATCCTTGATCAGAAAGGGCGTGCCGACCAGGATGTCGACGCCCCGCCGGATGGCCTGTTCCTGCTGGCCGCCAGTCTCATAGAGCGCAGCGATTTTAAGAATCCCCTGCGCCAGCGGAGCCAGGCGCTGATACACGCGCTGTGCCCGTTCGGCCGACGGCACCAGCACCAGCGCTTGAACTCGCGCTTGAGGGTCGTACATCGAAAGCAAGGGAAGACCGTAGGCCAGGGTCTCGCCCGAGTGAGGGCCCGCGTGAACCAGCAGGTCTCGCCCCTCCAACATGGTTGGAATCACCTGGGCCTGGACTTCAGTGGGCGCGGGCATCTCCCGTTCGGTGAGGCGCGCCAGCAAAGCCGGGTGCAGGGCGAAGTCTTCAAAATTCTGCGTCAATTCGGTCGGTCCTTTCGACCCCTGCGCAATCAGCTAACGCGTGGCCGGGTCGGGATGGCCAGGCCGGCCGGGCGCACCACCGCGTGCACCTCCCATTGAATACCGCCATCAGGACCACTCCGAGTGGACGGGAGTAAAGATTCCGTCTGAACATCGCGGGGTCAACAGCGCTTGGCAGCAAAGCAAGTCGAGGTCAGGTCGCGTCGCACGGTCTGGCGAGGCAAAAAACGATTTTCGAGGGACGAGCCCCCGCCCGGGGATTGTACCACGAGGCAAGGGAGGCCGTTCAGCGCGCCATCCGAAGGAAGCAGTGACGACAGGCCTCGCCGTCCCGCGAGGGGGTCGGACGCTGTATCCGAATGGCTTCAGTGGTATAATGTCATGGACGTGTCACAATGCGACGGTCATGGCGCGACGAAAGCTCGGCGCGAGCCCGGTCGCAGTGGCTCAACAGATCCGGCAACGTGCCCTGCACGAGGGGGTTCCAGATGGCTCGGGATGAACGCGACGCACCGCAGGGAAGCAGCGGCTGGGACGTCCTCGGTGGCCTTGCAGTGGGAGCACTGGGAGGATTCTTGCTCGGTGTCATGCTTTCGCCGCGGACACGCGACACCGCGCCGGACGGCGTGGCCGATACCCTGACCGACGTGCGCGACCGGACCCGCGACGTGCTGGAAAACCTGCGTGGCAACACGGAAGCCCTGCTGAATCAAACCCGCATCGCCATCGAGGAGCGGATCAACTTGCTCAACGAAGCCGTTGAAGCGGGCAAGAAAGCGGCGGAGTACAAGCGCGCGGAATTGATCGAGCAGGAAACCCCCTGAGCGGTTGGCCCCCGGGGCGGGAGGGAATCGTGTCGAAGAAACCGGCATCCTACCTGGCGGGCTCCGTCTTGTTGGGGACCGCGATTGGGACGGTCATCGGCCTGCTGGCCGCCCCGATGGCCGGCAGGGAAGTGCGCGGGCTGCTGCGACGACGTGCCTCCGAGGCGGGCCGGCGCATTCCCCAAGGACTGCAACGGTTGCCGGGCGTGTCGGAGGCCAAGGCTGCCCGAAGTGAGCTCCAGGAACGCCTGGTCAAGCTCTCCCCCCGTTTGACGCAGGGGGTGCGTGATTGGCTTGCCACCAGGCGTGCTGGCCCTCCCCTCCTCCACCCCGAAAACGAGACGCCAGAACCCACTCTCCCCCCCACACCGTCCGACCGTGACGGTCACATCTGAACAGGACCCAGACTTGGGACAGACGACCATCACGCAGTTGCTCGGTATTCGTTACCCCATCATCGCGGCGCCGATGTTTCTGGTGTCCAACGTGGAGATGGTGGTGGCCGTCAGCGAAGCCGGTGGGCTTGGCACGTTCCCGGCCTTGAACGCGCGAAACTCCGACATGTTCCGAGAGATGGTGCGTGCCATCAAACAGCGAACCAACGCGCCCTTCGGGGTCAACCTGATCCTGCTCAACAACCCGCGCCTGGAAGACGACATGCGCATCTGCCTGGAGGAAAAAGTCCCCGTTCTGATCACCAGTTTGGGGGACCCTTCGCGCTTGATCCAGGAAGCTCACCGTCACGGCATTCACGTCTTCTGTGATGTGGTGAACGTCCGGCACGCGCAGAAGGCCAAGGCCGCCGGTGCGGACGCCCTGGTGGCTGTATCTGCGGGGGCGGGAGGGCATGCCGGCGTCATCACGCCGTTCGTGCTGATTCCCTGGTTGAAGCGCGAAACGCAGCTGCCAGTGATCGCCGCGGGTGGGCTGGCGGATGGCGTGAGTCTGGCGGGCGCCCTGGCCCTTGGCGCTGATGCAGGCTATTTCGGGACTCGCTTCATTGCCAGCGAGGAGGCGCCCGTGGAAGCCGCCTTCAAGCAAGCCATCTGCGCCGCCTCCCCGGAGGACATCGAATACACGCCCGAGGTCACGGGGCACCCGGCCAACTTTTTACGGGACAGTCTGCTGCAATGGCGCGAGAGCCAAGCGGCGGGAGAATCAGACCTCAAGCGCTGGCGAGACGTCTGGAGCGCCGGGCAAACGGTGGGCCTGATCGAGGCGGTCAAGCCCTGTGCCACCATCGTGCAGGAAATCGTGAGGGAATACGAAGAGGCTCGTTCAGGCATGGTGGCCATCCCGCTTGCGGCCAGCTCTGGCGGGGCCCGCTGAGGCAACGCCCCTCGGTTGGAGCGACAGCGCTGGCAACGCGTGGCGAAGCGACTCAATCGTGGTCAACACGCATGGGTTTTGTCGCCGTCATGGCCCGGAGGGTTGAGGCGATCGCGTCGCCCGCTCGTTCCAGTTCGTCTGCGGTGGTCGTCCAGCCCAGGCTGATTCGCAAGCTCCCCTGGGCTTCGGCCTCGGTCAAGCCGAGCGCCTGCAGGGTGGGATTCGGCGTCTGCTTCAAACTGGTGCAGGCTGCCCCCGTCGAGACAGCCACGCCGACCAGGTCCAACTGTTCAACCAGATGACGTCCGGTGGCCCCCGGCAGCGTCAGCGATAAGATGTGTGGCGCCCGAGGCCCGCCCGCCCCCAGCACCCGCAGTCCCGGCACAGCGACCAGCAACTGGCGCTCGAGGCGCTCTCGCCACTCAGTCAGACGCTGCGCTTCGGTATCCCGCAGGGCAAAAGCCTCAGAAGCCGCCGCTCCGAAGGCGGCGATCGCCGCCACCGCCAGCGTGCCAGGGCGCACCCCCCGCTCGTGCGGTCCCCCACGCAGGACGGGCTCGAGCCTCACCCCCTCCCGCAGGACCAGGGCCCCCACCCCCTGGCCACCGCCCAGTTTGTGGGCGGACACGCTCAGCAAATCCGCGTCCCAGGGGCGCGGGTCGAGCAAGCCCACCCCCTGCACCGCATCGACGTGCAACAAGCTCCCGGCGCGGCGGACGTCGTCGCGCCACTCCGAAAAGCGCTGCAGCGCGCCCACCTCATTGCTGACCGCCATGACCGACACCCAGGCCAGGCCCCGCGCCAAGGCCGCCTGGAGGGGGGGGATGAGCAGCTGCCCATCCGGCGAAACCGGCAGAACTTCGATGTCCCATCCCCGGGCGGCCAGGCTGGCCATCGGCCCCCGCACGCAGCTGTGTTCCAGGGCGCTGTGGGCGGCGCGACGGATCCCCCCGTTGCGCTCCACAGCCGCGGCCAGCCCCAGAATGGCCAGATTGTTGGCCTCGGTGCCACTCGCCGTGAAGTAGACTTCCTGGGCATCTCGGGCCACCAACTGGGCCACGGCCTGGCGAGCCTCAGCAACGCGTTGGGCGGCCCGACGCCCGAAGGCATGGGGACTTGCCGCATTGCCGGGCAGGTCAACCGCTTCGTTCCAGGCGACCCGCGCGGCTGGGCGCAGGGGAGACGACGCGGCGTGGTCCAGATAGATCATCATGACCGGAATAGTCTGCCATGCCGAAGAAATGACTGCACGGAACCTCGAGCGCCCGCTGCCGGAAGGCAGGGGGCGGATGGGAGGCGGCCTTGGGCAGGGAGGTCGGCGAGACGGACCAGTCGTTCCAGCGCCCTTGCAAGGAGAACCGGCGTCGCCGCGGCGAAGACCCCCTTTTGGCCGTGCTATGATCCCGCCCGTTCGGGACGTCGGAGGGAGGGCCTTGTGAGACTCGACAAATGGTTGAAAGTATCGCGGGTGATCAAACGGCGCCCGGTCGCCAATGAAATCTGCGACCAGGGGCGGGTCACCATCAATGGTCGGCCCGCTCGCGCCAGCGTGGAGGTCAAACCGGGCGATCGCCTCGAACTGCGTTTCGGCCAGCGCCTGGTGACCTTGGAGGTGCTGATGGTTCCCCCAGGGGCGGTGAGCGCCAAGATGGCTCAGGAGCTTTATCGCCCGCTGGGTGAAGTGCGCCTGCAAGACGTGGAAGATGAGCGCTGAGGCCACTCCCTGCTCTCACCTCCCCAAGCAAGCCTTTGGATCGGGTACACTGATGGCCACAAGCAACGATCGCGCGATCGCCAAGCGGAAGGAGCAAGCACGATGAGTACGATCATCGAAGAGATTTACGCCCGCGAAATCCTTGATTCCCGGGGCAACCCCACCGTTGAGGTGGACGTCTTTTTGCAGGGTGGCGCTGTCGGCCGGGCCGCCGTGCCCTCCGGCGCCAGCACGGGCGCCCATGAGGCGGTCGAGCTTCGCGACGGCGGCACCCGCTACCTCGGGAAGGGCGTCACGCAAGCCGTCGACAACGTCAACGAAGTCATTGCCGACGAACTGATCGGGATGGATGCCCTCGACCAGGTGGGCATCGACACCCACATGCTCCGCCTCGACGGCACGCCCAACAAGGCCAAGCTGGGTGCCAACGCCATTCTGGCGGTGTCGCTGGCCGTGGCGAAGGCCGCCGCCAACCAGCTCGAACTGCCGCTGTACCGCTACCTGGGCGGGGTGTCGGCACGCACGTTGCCGGTGCCGATGATGAACATCCTGAATGGCGGGGCGCACGCTGACAACACCATCGACTTCCAGGAATTCATGATCCTGCCCGTCGCCGCCAAGGACTTCGCGGAAGCGCTGCGAGCCGGGGCCGAGATCTTCCACCACCTGAAGAAGTTGCTCAAGAGTCGGGGGCTCAATACGGCCGTGGGCGATGAAGGCGGCTTCGCCCCGGACATTGCGACCCCGACCGAGGCGCTTCAGACCATCTGTGAGGCGATTGAATCAGCCGGCTATCACCCCGGCAAGGACATCATGCTGGGCCTCGACGTGGCCGCCACGGAGTTTTACAAGGACGGCAACTACCATCTGGAGGGTGAGGGCCGCGTGCTGAGTCCGAGCGAGATGGTCGACTACCTGGCCTCGCTGTGTGACGCCTTCCCGATCGTCTCGATCGAGGACGGCCTGGCCGAGGACGACTGGGACGGCTGGGCGGCCCTGACGCGCAAGCTGGGGCAACGGGTCCAGCTGGTCGGCGATGACCTGTTCGTCACCAACCCGACCCGCCTCTCGAAGGGCATCGCGCAGGCCACGGCCAACAGCATCCTGGTGAAGGTCAATCAGATCGGCACCCTGACGGAAACGCTGGAAGCGGTCGAGATGGCGAAGCGGGCCGGCTACACGGCCGTGCTATCGCATCGCTCCGGCGAGACCGAAGATTCCACCATCGCGGACATCGCGGTGGCCACCAACTGTGGCTTCATCAAGACCGGCTCGGCCTCTCGTTCGGACCGCATCGCGAAGTACAACCAGCTCCTGCGCATCCAGGAAGAACTGGGTGACAGCAGCCAGTATCCCGGGACGGCAGCCTTCTACAACCTGCGCAAGCAGTCTGAGAGCGTGATTCATGCCTAATGCCATCACCGGCCCTCTCTCGCCGGAATTTCTGACTGGTGCGCGAGCCGGGCTCAAGCGAGCCAAGATCGTGGCCACGCTGGGACCCTCCTCCAGTGACCCCGAAATCATCCGCAAGCTGGTCCTGGCAGGTGTGGATGTGTTCCGGCTGAACTTCTCGCACGGCACCCATGCCGACCACGAGAAGCGCATCCACCACATCCGGGCCATCGCCGCGGAACTGGGTCGCTTTGTGGCGATCCTGCAAGACATCCAGGGACCCAAGATCCGCATTGGTCAGGTGGAAGGTGGCCAGGTCACCCTGGTGCCGGGGACCCGTTTCTTCCTGCAGAGCAAGGAGCGGGTGGCCGATGCGAATGGCGCCAGCGTGTCCTATGAAAACCTGGAAAAGGACGTGCCCGTCGGGGCCATGGTGCTCATGGACGATGGCCTGCTGGAACTGAAGGTGCTGGAAACCACCCCTGAAGGCCTCCATTGCGAGGTGGTGGTGGGAGGCCCACTCCGTCCCAACAAGGGCGTCAACTTCCCGTCCGTCGTCATGGACGTGGACGTGCTGACGGACAAGGACCGCGAAGACCTCGTTTTTGGGGCCCAGATGGGCGTTGACTTCGTGGCCGCCTCGTTCGTGCAGCAAGCCTCGGACGTGCTGCGCATCAAGGACTTCCTGGCGGCGCAGGGCTCCCGGGCCCACGTGATTTCCAAGATTGAACGCCGCGATGCGGTGGAACAGATCAGCGACATCGCAGCCGTCTCGGACGGCGTGATGGTGGCCCGGGGCGACCTCGGCGTGGAGACCGCGCCGGAAGAGGTTCCGATGGCGCAGAAGCGCATCATTGCCCACTGCAATGCGATCGGCAAGCCGGTCATCACGGCCACCCAGATGCTCGACTCGATGATCCACAACCCGCGCCCGACCCGGGCCGAGGCCTCCGACGTGGCCAACGCCGTGCTCGACGGAACGGACGCCGTGATGCTGTCGAACGAGACCGCTGCGGGCGCCTACCCGATCGAAGCGGTGGAGACCATGGTGCGGATCGTGCGGGAAGCCGAACGGGCCGCCCTCGCGCACAAGCGCGAACGGGACCTGCGCCCCGGCGCGCCGGTGGTGGACGCCATCAGCCTGGCGACAGCCCAGCTGTCGGACAAGCTCGGAGCCGCCTCGATCATCACGGCCACCGCGTCGGGTTCATCTGCCCGCATGGTGGCCCGTTACCGTCCGCTGGCGCCGATCGTGGCGCTGGCGGCCAACGACGAGATCTGCCGCAAGCTGGCGCTCACCTGGGGCGTGATTCCACGCCTGGTTCCCCACGCGTTGAATGACGAGGAGATGGTCCACAACGCCATGGCCCTGCTGCAACGCGAGGGCCTGGTGCAGGATGGCGAACTGGTCGTCGTGACAGCCGGCTTCCCGATCGGGGTGCCGGGCAACACCAACTTCATCAAGGTGGAAATGGCCAGCACCGTCATCGCGCGGGGTCAGGGGCTCGGCAAGAAGCCGGTCCAGGGCATCGCGCGCTTGGTACGCTCGGCGGCCGAAGCCGACGAGAAGATCCAGCCGGGCGACATCATGGTGGCGAGCGAAACCACCAAGGACCACGTGCCGGCCATGCGCCGCGCGGCCGGCGTGATCGTCGAGATGGGCGGGCTCACCTCGCACGCGGCGATCGTCTGCCTGCAGCTGGGAATCCCCCTGTTGCTGGAGGTTGCCAACTGGCAGGACCTGCCGGACGGCGCCATGGTCACGATGGACCCTTCTCGCGGCGTGGTGTTCCAGGGCAAGGCCCGCACCTGAAAAGACGCCCCCCGCATAACAGACACGCGCTTCGGCGCGTGTCTTTTTTTGTAGATGATGCCAAAAAACCGGTTAGCAAAGGCCGGCTGAGGTAAGAAGCAACAGAGAAGCATTCTAAGGAGAAACGAACGTGCGTTTTCAGACCTGCCTGGCTGCGGCCTGCCTGTCCGTGCTGCCCCTCGCCATCTCCGTCCCGCCCGCCCACGCCTGCGGCGGGCTGTTTTGTCAGCGGATACCGGTCGAGCAGGCTGGCGAGCGAATCATCTTTGCCTTCGACGGCCAGCAAGTCACCACCCACGTGCAGATCCAGTATCAGGGCGCAGCAAAGGACTTCTCCTGGATCGTGCCGACGCCCACCAAACCCACCCTGCGGGTCGGCTCCGAGCAGCTATTTCAGATGCTTCGCGATGCGACCCAACCGCGCTTCCAGGTCAACATCACCAAAACCCTGGGCGAATGTGACGAGACCATGATGATGACCCGGGGGGCTGTCGCAGCACGTGCACCTGCCCCGGCCGCCCCCGTGAACGTCGTCTCGGAAGCCCCGGTGGGCCCCTTCGACACGGCGGTGCTGCAGGCGAATGACTCCTCCGCCCTCAAGTCGTGGCTGACGGACAACGGCTACGTGCTGCCGGAGAAAATCGACCCCTTGCTCGACCCCTACGTGGCCGGCAAGTACTACTTCATCGCCCTGAAGCTGCGCAAGGACCGCGAGGTGGGCGACATGCAGCCGATCGCCTTCACCTACGCCGCCACCAAGCCCGGCATTCCGATCCGCCTGACAGGGGTGGCGGCCACGCCCGACATGGGCGTCTATGTCTGGCTGTTCGCTCAGCATCGTGCCGTGCCCGACAACTTCAAACACGCGGAGATCAACGAGGCGCGCATCGACTGGACCAGCGGCGGCGGCAACTATTCCGAGGTCGTGACCGAGGCCATGAACGAAGCGGGTGGGCAGGCCTTCGTGACGGACTATGCCGGCAAGAGCAGCATCGTCGAGGCCAGTCGTTTCGACCCGGCCCCGCTGGCGACCTTCGCCAGGGAACTTTCGGAAACCACCGACCCGGTGGAATTCACCCGCAAGGTGCTGGGCAATGGCCAGTACTTTCTGAAGCAACGCCCCACGATTGGCATCGCCCCCGCCCCATCCTTTGGCGGCGATCGGGACCAGCAGATGGCCTTCTTGCGTCGACACCTGCCCAAACCTCCGGCGCTGACAAACCTGACGGATGACGAATTTTATTATCAGATCGAGGATCATCGGGCGGTCATCCAGAAGGCCCAACTGAGCATCAATGGTCCCAAGGTCCTCAAAGAACTTGAAGACACCGTGGTGGCTCCGGCACGCGACATTCAGGCCATGCTGAAAGCACATCCCTACCTGACCCGCCTGTACACCACGATGTCCCCGGAGGAAATGACCCAGGACCCGACCTTCGTGCTGAACCCGGATGCGGGCGACGTCTCCAACCAGCATGTGGCCACGGGCACGCGTCTTTGCAGCAAGGCATACAATCCAATGACGGCCCCCGTCGAACTGACCTTGAAAAATGGGCTCAAGTTCATCGTGCAGGGCGGCTTCTTGCGCGGCAACACGCCCCTGTCCTCGCCCGCGCCCATGCCGGCGGCCTTGCGCGTGGAGCAATTCTCGACCGTCGGGGCGGCCGCGCTGATCAGCAACGTGATGCCCCAGGTGCAATCGATCCTCGGAAAGATGAACGCGGCCATCCGCGCGGACGCGGCAGCCGCCGGCAGCGACATCGGGGCGCCCGGTGTGGGCATGGGCACGCTGGGGCCCGCCAGACCCGCTGGCTCGGCCAAATCGTCCGGTTCGGGCGGATTTGGCTGTTTCGGGAACCCGGTGCGGAGCAGCCAGGGCAGCAGCGACGACGGCCTGGCCTTTGCGCTGTTCGGCGCTGGGTTTGTCGGCTGGCGTCTGACCCGCCGGCGCAAAGGTTCCTGAGCTCCAGCGTCTCCGGAACAGGCTCTGCCGCGGGAGGACCTGCTCCCACGAACTGACGGGCCAGGCCGGGACGTTCGATCTCGGCTAGCCGGCTCCGCCGTGGCATCTAGCACGGCGGGGCGCTTCTCAGCGTGCTATACCGGTCATGACCCGTTCCCTCAGGGGCTTCGACCATGGCATCCGAGCTCGTGCCCGCCATTGGCACGGTTGAACAGATTCAAACTCTGGAGCGCAAACTCATCGACGAGTGGGGATTCCCAGCCCTGGCGTTGATGGAGCGCGCCGCGCTGAGCATCGCCAATTTCATCGATCGCCAATTCCCCCACTCGCCCGTGCTGGTGCTCGCAGGAACGGGCAACAATGGCGCGGACGGGCTCGCGGTGGCCCGCGTGCTGCTCGACCGTGGTCGCCAGGTGCGGGTCATGACCGTGGGCAGTTCCCTCGGCGAGCTGGCGACCCGCCAGATGGCCTGGCTGGCGCGTCGAGGCTTGCAGGCGCGCTCCTTTGCCGGGGCCGAAACGTTCGGGCCGGAATGGGTCCTGGTGGATGCCCTTTTCGGCATCGGCCTGAACCGCACGCTCAAAAGTGACGCCACCCTGGCGATCGACTGGATCAACCGCAGCCCCTGGCGAGCCGTGATTTCCGTGGACGTTCCCAGTGGCTTGAATGCCGACAGCGGGGAGACCCTGGGGGCTTGCGTTCGGGCGACCCACACGATCACCCTGGGCTTGCTGAAAACCGGGCTGATGACCGACCAGGCCCTGCTGCGCATCGGCCAGCTGTGGCTGGCGGACATCGGCTTTCCGCCCACCATGGCGGAGCAGATTCCTGGACGCCTGAACCTGCCCGTGCCCTTGCCACGACCGGATCCGGATGCGCACAAGGGCAACATGGGCACCGTGCTGGTCATCGCTGGTTCCAAGACGATGACGGGGGCCGCCGTGCTGGCCGCCAAAGCGGCCGCCAGGGCGGGCATTGGCCTGGCCTACGTGGGGGTTCCGGCCGGCCAGCGCGATGCCGTGGCCACCGGGTTGCCCGAGGCGATCGTCCTGCCCCTGCCGGAACTGGACGCCAGCCTGGGGCCTGAAGCCGTGGCCGTCCTGGAGCCCCAGCTCAAGCGCTGTCGGGCGGTGGTGATCGGGCCCGGGCTGGGCCAGTCCAACCGGGTCAAGGAACTGGTACATACGCTGCTGCGTGAATATGAGGGTCCCGTGGTGCTGGACGCAGACGCCCTGCCGCGAGGTGAGGAGGTCCTGCCGCATCGCCAGGCCCCGGTGGTGCTGACCCCTCACCCCGGCGAGCTGGCCCGCATGGCGGGCGCCCGCGCCGACGAGGTCCAGAAAAACCGGCTGCGCCTGGCCCTGGAGACCGCCCGTCGGCAGCGCGCAGTGGTGCTGCTCAAAGGCGCGCGCACGGTCATTGCCCGTCCGGACGGTAGTTACAGCATCAACGCCACCGGCTCTCCCCTGCTGGCCACGGCGGGCAGCGGCGATGTGTTGGCAGGCCTGCTCGGAGGCCTGCTGGGCCGCGGGCTGGAGCCGTTCGAGGCCGCCGCCACCGCCGCCTGGATGCACGGGCGAGCAGCCGACCTCGCCCGAGACGCGGGCATGGTAAGCTTGTTGGCGACAGACGTGATCGAACGCATCCCCGTGCTGCTGGGCCAGGCGTCACCCGAACCCCCTGCAGGCCTGGACCTCCGTCCGATACCCTGAATCGTGCGTGCAAACGCCCCCGCGTGAACGGCCAGCCCCCTCTCGCGCCTGTCAGGTGGATCCCTCTGCCGCAATGGCGCGGCTGATGCACGGTCAAGGAGCCGAAACGCGATGCCCAACCCTTCTGTGTCGAGCAACAAACAAAGCACGGTCAACGTGGGCATGGAGCGTGCCCTGGCCCTGGACGTGGTGCAGGTGGTGGAGGCAGCGGCTCTCGGAGCCAGCCGCCTGATGGGCCGCGGCGACCGCGACGGTGCGGACCATGAGGCCGTCGAGGCCATGCGGCTGGCCTTCAACAACCTCGACATCGACGGCACCATCGTGATTGGCGAAGGCGAACGCGACGAGGCCCCGATGCTGTACATCGGCGAAAAGGTGGGCCGTGCGGGCGAAGGCGCCTTCAAGGTCGACATCGCGGTGGATCCGCTGGAAGGCACCAACCTGGTGGCCACCGGTGCCAACAACTCCATCGCCGTGATGGCCATGGCGGAGGCGGGGGGCCTGCTGCACGCCCCTGACACGTACATGGAGAAGCTGATCGTCGGCCCCTCGGCGGCCGGCAAGGTGGACATCACGGCGCCTGTGAAATCGAATCTGGCCATCATCGCGATGTCCCTCAACCGGGAAATTTCCGACCTCACGGTGGTCATTCTGGATCGGCCACGGCACGCCGAGTTGATGTCGCAGGTGAGGGACGCCGGCGCGCGCATCCGGTTGATCGGCGATGGTGATGTGACGGGTGGCCTGGCTGCGGCGATCGCCGGCTCGGGTGTTCACGCCGTCATGGGCATCGGAGGAGCCCCGGAGGGCGTGTTGACCGCCGCAGCCATGCGCTGCCTGGGGGGGGAGATCCAGGCCATCATCCGGCCGCGCAACGAACACGAGGCGGAACGGGCGCGGGCGATGGGCATCGACCTGGACAAGGTCTACACCACCCAAGACCTGGCGCCGGGTCAGGAAATTCTGTTTGCCGCCACCGGCATCACCGATGGCGAGATCCTCAAAGGCGTGCGCTTCTTCGGGGCCGGTGCCCGGACCTACTCGATCGTGATGGGCGCCTCGACCCGCTTCGTGCGCTTCATTGACACCGTTCACATGGGAGACCCGGCCCGCAAACTGCCGATTCGCCTGGAACGCTACTGATTCCGAGGGACGGTCATCGCGTGGGCTACCTCCTGTTTCTGGCGCTTCGCCAACTGCGCTCCCGTCCCTGGCAAAGCACCTTGCTGGTGGCTTCGGTCAGCCTGGGTGTCGCCATTCTCACGACCGCCCTGTCCCTGACCAACGGTTTTGAAAAGGACCTGGTCGAACGCCTGCTGGGCACAGCCCCGCACGTCTCGGTGTATGAGCCACTGGGGGGACGGCTGCCTGCCTACGAGAAGGAAGCCGAGCGCCTGCGCGCGATCCCCGGCGTGCGGGCCGTGTCCCCTTTCGTGCAGGGGCAGGGATTGATGACGACCGAGGCCCATCGCACGGTGGGCGTTCTGGTGCGCGGGGTCGACCCGGTTCAGGAGGCCCGCCACCCAGCCTGGCGTCGCTACATGGTCCAGGGTGACCTGGGCATCCAGACGATGGGACCGGGGGTGGTGCTGGGCACCGCGGTGGCGCGCAAGCTGGGCTTGACCCTGGGGGACCGGGTTGACCTGCTCACCGGCGTGGGGAAACGACATCCCCTGACCGTGGTGGGTCTCTTCGAGAGTGGCCTGTATGAGTTCGACGCCCACATCGCCTTCCTGAAACTCGACGTCGCGCGTCGGGCCCTGGGCTTTGGACCAACCGTCTCGGGCCTCGGCCTGACCCTGGACGACGCGTTCGCCGCGAAAGCCGTGGCGTCTGATGTGACCCGGAAAACCCAACTGGCAGCGAGCCCCTGGATGGACCAGAATCGCCCCCTGCTGGATGCCATGTTCCTGGAGCGGGTGGTGATCTTTATCGTGATCCTGTTCATCGTGCTCGTCGCCATGATGGGAATCGGCAGTACGATGGCCATGTGGGTGATCGAAAAAAACCGGGAAATCGCCCTGCTGAGAGCGCTAGGCACCCCTGCCAGGGACACGGGGCGCCTGTTTGTGCTGCTCGGCACCCTGATCAGCGCCACGGGCGTCATGCTCGGTTCGTTGGGAGGCGTGCTGCTTTCCACCCTGCTTCACTGGTTTCCCCTCAAATTGGCGGGGGAAGTTTATTTTCTCTCCCGCCTGCCGGTCGATATGCAGCCGCGAGACTTTCTGCTGGTCGGCCTCGCCACGCTGGCGCTCAGTCCGGTGGCCAGCCTCATGCCGGCCTGGCGAGCGATACGCCTTGATCCGATCGAGGTGATCCGGCGCACGTGACGGGAAGAGGGCGAGGATGATCACCTCACGAGGCTCTGGGTTCCTGGGTCGCACGGGCTTTCGGGCCGCCTGCGCAGTGGCGCTGCCACTGCTCTTGAGCGGCTGCTGGTGGCTGCGCGTCCTGCCCTTTCACCCCCACGCCAACACGCGCGTGAGTCAATGGGGGCTGAACCGACTGGCCGTGGTGGACTTTGCCGATGCCACCTTTCAGGGGATGGGTGCCCGGGTGGCCGCGGGGTTTGCCGATGAACTGCGACAGGCGTTCGGTCCCTTCGCGGTCGTGGCGATCGCCGGCCAAGGCCCCGATGTGGGGCTCCTCGGCATCCACCAGGCCAGACGCCTGGGGGCGCAACACCACGTGGATGCCCTGCTCACGGGACAGGTTCTGGCCTTTCGACGGGCGGACCCGGTCGTCGGCTGTGAGCTGGTCGTGGCCCTGCGCTTGCTGGACGCAAATCGAGGGTCTATCATATGGTCCCGGACTGCCGATGGACGAACCGGTCCCGCGCTCGCGGTCGACCAACAAGACCAAGCTGCCACGGCCCTTGCCGCAAAGGAGTTCCTCGATGATCTGCTCGCGCCGCGCCTCCCGAACCAGTCTCTTCGCCCTGGTTCTGGCAGGAAGCCTGCTCCTGCCGGTTAAACCGGCCCATGCCCTGATGGGGGTCACGGTCGCGGCTGGGGCCGGCATCCATGCGCCCTCAGACGGCCTGGCAGGGTCGCTCTGGGGCTCGGCAGACGCGTTCGGCTGGGGCGTCGCGGGCCATTTCTGGCGGCGTCTCAGCACCACGCCGGACCACTGGTTGGCGTTGCAAGTCCGCAAAAATGTGTCTCCCATTCCGATGATATCCATCATGCCCGGAGTCGGCGTTGCTGGGCTCGGCGGCCCCACTCAGACGGCCCTGGGCCCCATGGCGTCCGTGACAGGTCGCTTTGCCCCCTTCCTGCTGCCGTTCGCGTTCGAGGCTCAAGCGGGCGCAGCCTGGATCAACAACAGCTTGGCGCTTCCCTATTCGGTCGGGGCCAAGATAAGCTTGATCCCGTTCACGGCCGTCGCCCTCCGGTGGCGAGGCTGGGAGGGCAATTCCACCATCCGCTCAGCCGGGCCGGAATTGGGTGTGGAAGCTGGTTTTTAACCCACCAAAGGTGTGACATGGACAGGCAAAAAATTCTCGTCATCGACGATGAAGCCAGCATTCGTCAGATCGTGGAAACGCGCCTGAAACTGGCGGGTTACGAGGTGCTGACTGCGGCGGACGGCGTCGAGGCCCTGGAACAGGCGGCGACCCACAACCCCAGCTTGATTGTGCTGGATGTGATGATGCCCAAGATGGATGGATTCGAGGTCTGCCGCGAACTCCGCAAAAACATGACCACGCCCATCATCATGTTGACGGCCAAGGGAGACATCACCGACCGCATCGCCGCCCTCGAACTGGGAGCCGATGATTACGTGGTGAAGCCTTTCAGTCCGCGGGAACTGGAAGCCCGGATCAAGGCCGTGCTGCGTCGGACCCAGACGGACCAGGCCAAGCAAACGCTGATTCAGGTGGAACGCCTGACCATCGACACCGGCAAGCGGCAGGTGTTCAAAGCCGGCGAGAAGGTCAAACTCACCGAGATGGAATTCAATCTGTTGGAGTTACTGGCGACCAATCCGGGCCGCGCTTACAGCCGCAGCGAAATTTTGCATCAGGTGTGGGGATATCGACTCAGTCAGTACAGCGACACACGCGTCGTCGACGTGCACATTTCCCGCTTGCGCAGCAAATTGGAGGACGACCCCTCGTCGCCGGAACTCATCCTGACGGCCCGCGGCACGGGTTATGTCTTTCAGAATTACGCGCTGGCTGGCGCCTCCGCGACGGTCTGACGAATAGCCGGACCTGGTTCACTGGGGAGGCGCCGTGAAGGTCTTGCTGACGACTTGCCCTGGTTCCGTCGCAGATGACTTGGCGCGTGGAGCACTGGAACGTCGCTTGGCTGCCTGCTGCAGCCGCCTACCGGTGACCAGCACCTACTGGTGGCAGGGCGAACTGATCAGCGATGAGGAATGCTTGCTGCTGTTCAAGTCGGCGGATGATCGGCTCGACGCCTTGCTGACCCATCTGCAGGAGGCGCATCCCTACGAGGTCCCGGAATTGCTCGTGGTCGAGCCTACCCACGTGTCTGCCGCTTACGCCAACTGGGTGCTGAAGGAAACGCGCACGCCACTCGCTTGAGCGTGGTGCTGGCATGTCCCCAAAAACGGCGCTCTCACCGAAGAGCGCCTGCTACAGCGTCCGCAGGAAAGTCTCCAAACTTCGTTTTTCGTCATCCGACAAGCGACGCCAGTTAGCCACCACCTGCGCCGCCTCGCCGCCGTGGAGCGCAACCGCCTCGGCCAGGTCCGTCGTCCGACCATCGTGAAGAAAGCGCTTCCGCAGGCGCAGGCCCCAGAGCGGTGGGGTGCGAAACATCTGACCGGTCGCGGCCCCCTGGACCATGTGATCGGCCAAGGCTTCATCCATCTGATGTAACAGCAGGTCAGAATACAGTTCGACCGTCAGCCCCGTGGGAATGCCCCAGGCATTGGGCCCCGTGGTGTGGCTGGGAACGTGGCAATGGACGCACCCGACCCCGGAAAACAGCGTCTCACCACGCTGGGCCTTCCAGGAGACCTCTCCCCGGGGCGGCGCTCCGAGGTACCGCTGGTAGGCCACCACATCTTCGAATTCGGCGCGGGAGATATCAGGCTTGGCGACCTGTCGGGGCGGCGCGTTGGGCACCGGTTCCTCCAAGCGCCCCGGCGTGGAGATCCCCAGTTCCCAACTGAAGGCCTGCTCGGTGAAGGTCACCACACTGGACTTCTGGGCCTTCCAGCCGAACCGCCCCAACTCCCCCTTTTCCCAGTTGGCCAGCCCGCGAATGCCCAACGCCCGCTTGGTTTCGTCGGGCCGCATCTGAGCGAGGATGGCCTCCTTCGGAATGGCTTCGATCAGGCCGAGCCCCCAGACGGGTGGTGAGATGCGTCGGGTCAGAGCCGTCGCCTCGGCCGGCACCCGTTCGGGCGCGAAGCCGGTGAGGACCTTGTCCTGGATCATCGGACCACCGACGTGCTCGAGCAGGCTCGGTCCACCATTCAGCATGGCGCCCGCCAACAACACCGTGCGCTCGGAGTGGCCCCCAGAGGCGCCATCCCCGTGACAGGCCAGGCACGAATTGTCGTTGAACAAAGGGCCCAGACCCGTTTGCGGGCTGAATGGCCTGGCAAACTTGGTCTTGCCCATCGCAAAACGGGCCTGCCTGACCTCATCCAAGCCTGGCAGGACACCGCCCAGCGATTCGGCCTGCGAAGAGGCGGTCTGCCGAGAGGCTGCGCACGCCGCCAAGCCGCACAGCAGGAGGCCAGGTAATACCAGCTTCCAGAACGCCCCTCTGGTAAAAACGGAACGCCGCGTCACCTATTTTTTGTACCCATCCGGGGAAACGATGTGCCCAAACGGAGGCTCGATGCTTGTGTCACGTCGTGCCGTTCCCCACGATGAGAGGTGTCGGGAGAAGGAGACGCCCCATGGCAGACACCAGCGTGACCAAAGTCTGTGCCGCCTATTCGCCTCGCGGCGAACACGGTCAGAAATATCTGGCTTCAGGAGTCGGGATCGCGATGCGACTGTGGGAACAGGAGCAAGCAGGCTTCGAGAAGCCATACAGCCGACGTGACTACGAGACGGTCGGCTATGTGCTGGCGGGAGAGGCCGAACTCGAGGTGGAGGGCCAGCACCTGCACCTTTCGCCAGGCGATTCCTGGGTGGTGCCGCGCGGGGCCCTGCATCGCTATCGGATTCTGGAAAACTTCAGCGCCGTGGAAGCGACCCATCCCCCCGCGCACCTGCACGCACGGGACCAGGCCTGACCCGCCCGAGGCTCGCCCTCTGACGGCGTTACCAGTCCTTCAAGAAGGCGGCGTCGCGGTCCCCACGGCGATCGCGCGCGTAGGAACTGCCAGCGAGGCTCTTGGCATACTTCTTCACGTCAGCCGCCAGGCTTGAGAGCTCCAGGAAGTCGGCGATCGCGCGGGCCTCGTTGTCCACCCAGGCGATCGAGACGGAGCACAGCGGAAATTGCTGACGTTTGCCTTGCCGGTCCACGCTCACGATGTAACCACGGTCGCGATCCTCGGTCGGATACAGCTCCTTGATGCGGCGATCGAACTCCGAGCACACCAGCTGGCAAAGTTCCTCGGCCCGCTCGAGGCGACACACCACAATGAAGTCGTCGCCGCCGATGTGTCCGGTGAAGGTCGCATTGTGAGGGGCGTTCTCGCCACAAATGCTCTTGAGGATGTCTGCCGTCAAGCGCAGCACGCGGTCGCCCTGCTCGAATCCATATTTATCGTTGAAAGCCTTGAAATGATCCAGGTCAAGGTACAGCACGGCCAGGCCTTCCCCGGCCCCGATACGCCGGTTGACCTCCGACTCGATCATGAGATTGCCGGGCAATTTGGTCAGCGGATTGGCGTTCTGGTCGCGGAACTGCATCTCGACCAAGGCATCACACATCTTGTTGAAGCTGTGAGAAAGTTGCTCCAGTTCATCCCCGCTGCTGATCTCGACCCGCCGGTCCAGGTGGCCTTTGGCGATGTCATGACTCTGCTGCGCGAGCTGCCGGATCGGTTCCGTGATGGCCTTCGCCAGAGACTTGACCGCCAAGGCCCCCAGCAGGCCAAGACTCAGGGCGGTTGCCACGATCATTCCGACCGTGTCCTGGACTGCCTGCAGCAAGGGCGTGCTGGGCTCAGCCACGAACAGAGTCCCGACGAAGTCGCCCAGGGGACCATAGAGCGGCGCCATCGCGGCCAAAAATTCCTTACCCCCGATCACGACGGTGCGCCTGACGGGTTCAGCCTGCTGGCGTGCCTCACGAACCAGGTCGGTGGGAACCTCGCCCTGGACTCGCTGTCCCGGCGATAGTTCGATGGTCTGCGCCAGCCAGCGCGCCTTGAGGGAGTTCCCTTCGGCGATGCCGACCTCCACGCCCTCTGCGATACCGACTTCGATCCCAGTGATGCCCTTCAGCTGGTCGACGAAGCGGTTGTCCAGTTTGGTTCCGACCCGGACAGCGCCAACGATCGTCTGACCGCGCACGACAGGAACCGTGGCCTCGATGGCCAGCGCCCCGGTCGGTAGCACGCAGACCCCTTTGGAGGGTTCACCTGCCAGCGCCAGCCCCAGCGCGGCCGGATGCCGCCGGGGGTTATGCAGCGTGGCGACGTCTCCGCCGTCATAGAGCACGCGCCCCTCCCGGTCGTAAACGCTGACGATGGAGTCCTGGGCGAGGCCATGCAAATGATGAGACACCAGCGCCACCCGCGCGGACTCGCGCTGCGAGAGGTCGGTGACCAGGGTTGGATTCTCAGCCAGCATGCTGGCGGTCTTCAAGGCATCGTTTGAAAAGTAAGCGAACGTGTGGAGGGTGACGTCCAGGTCGTTGTTCAGGCGCTTGAACGCTTCGGCCTTGAGCTTGTTGGCCACCACCACGGACACGATCACCGTCACCAAGGCCACGATGACAAGGGTCAACGCGGCAAAGGTGCCCCCCAACTTGTGTGCGATCTTCATCCTGACACGCATGAACCGATGCTCCAGTGCGCGGGAGAAGGCCGAACGCCTCGGCCAGCAACTTGAACCGCGGTGCGGTGCTCCAAGTTCCTCTTCCCTTTATAGGCCACGGACAGGCCTTCCCGACCTGGCTTAATTTCGATTTAACTCTCCATAAGTGTTTTCACTACCATCGAAGTTCAACACCAGGGTTTAAACCAACCTTACCTCAACTTTGAAGCGGAGCTCCCTATAACCAGCTTGAGTCAGTGGTGGCCTGACCAGGTCGGTCTGCCCCCAAGTCCCTGGAAAGGAGGTTGTCCTTGCGCCGCGCCATTTGCATCTCGCTGGGCTCCTCCTGGCTGCTGTCGGGTTGCGGCAACCACCCCATCGCCACCTCGCCGCATGCCGCAAGTGCGCCAATCCGTACCATCTCGACCAGCGCGGCCTCGGCCCCGCGCTACGCCAACCGGTTGGTGATTCGCTACAAAGCGTCAGCCAGCAGCAGTGCCATTCGCTCCTTGCACCAGCGCTTTTCGCTGACCTCTCAGCGCGAAATCGGGACCCTTGCCCTGGGCGTGCTGGCCCTGCCCTCGCAGCTGACAGCGGAGGCGGCCATCGGCAAGCTCCAAGGTCATCCAGCCGTCGACTTCGTTGAGCCAGATTATCTCTACAGCCTGCCGAATCGTCCCGCAACCCGCAGGGCTGCCAGCATCCGACGGAGCCTCAGCGCCGTGGGCGCCTCAGCCCTGAGCCCTTTCGGCGATTTGTGGGGGCTGGGTAAGATTAGCCTGCCAGCCGTCTGGAACGCACACTCGGGCCACCCAGCGGTCACCGTCGCCGTGATCGACACCGGGGTAGACGCCATGCACCCCGACCTGGCTGGGACCATTGTTCCTGGCACGAGCCTGATTGGCGGAAGCACGGGCCCGCAGGACGACCACGGCCACGGCACCCACGTGGCCGGCGTGATAGCCGCCAACCGGATGGATGGCAGGGGCGTCTACGGCGTGGCGCCTGCTTGCCGGATCATGCCGGTCAAGGTGCTGAATCACGAGGGGAAGGGTGACACCGGGGATATCGTGGCGGGCCTCATCTGGGCGGTCAACCACGGAGCCAAGGTGGTCAACATGAGCCTGGGCGGCACGGGGGGGTCACGAGCGCTCATGGAGGCCGTGCGATACGCCCAAAGCAAGGACGTGCTGGTGGTGGCCGCCATGGGCAATGAGGGAGAAAATGCCCAGGAATACCCAGCCGGATACCCGGGCGTGATGGCCGTCGGGGCGACGGACGATGCGGACCGCCTGGCCGATTTCTCCAATTACGGCTCCTGGATCTCCGTCGCGGCACCGGGGGTCGCCATCCTGTCGACATTGCCAACCCAAACGGTGAGCGTGAACCGAAACGAGGGCAAGTCGCGCAACCAGGACCTCATGGACGGCACCAGCATGGCTGCCCCATTCGTCGCGGGGCTCGCCGCGCTGGTCCGCTCCGCCTATCCCCAGTTGACGGCGCCTCAGGTGAAGGTACGCATCGAACGCTCCGCAGACGACCTCGGTGCCAAAGGGTTTGACGAACGCTTCGGTTGGGGGCGCATCAACGCACAGAAAGCATTGGCCCCCTGATCGGGCAGGGCCATGGATCAGATCACCGGCTGACTCATCGGAGTGGTGATAGAATGGGGGCCTTCCAGGAGAGGAAAGCCCTTCCCTTGCGCGTCACTTGTCACGCCACGTCCGCCCCGAACTCAGCCGTTCGGCCCCCATCACCGGAGAGGTCCAGGTCCCCCGTGCGCCCGCCGGCCAAGTCCATGGTCCGCGTCACGACCCTGCTGCTTGTGGCCCTGGCGTTCGGGCTGTCTCCCACACAGGTCTTCGCGGAGACGGCTGCCATCTCCACGGCGGAGGGCAGCAGCGAACAACTGGCCCATGACCGCCTGCGCATCTGGGCCAATAGCCCCGAAGTGTCCGTGGCGATCGACAACGGCAAGAGTCGCGGATTCTTCACGTGGCACCTCCGCTGGGAAAACTGCCTGGCAGGATCCTTCGTTTCAACACCCGAAGGGGTGGTCATTGGCACGAGTCGTGACGGGTCGCCGATCACGGCTTCGGTGACCCTGCAACCCGGCGAGCGCCAAAGCTGGGGAGCGCGTCCAAATGTCACCGGTGCCTATCGTTTCGGGGTGATCGCCAGCACTTACGCACCCCTTCCAGGGGAAGCGGTGTTCAATCGCCTGGCCCGAGGGATCGCCGCACGCAATACCCTGTTTCTGATGCACTTGGGCGATGGAGTTCGCGAGCCAGAAGCGGCGAAATTGGCCGAGTTTCGCCAAAATCTGAGCACCTTCAAGTTTCCGACCTATTGCCTGCCGGGCGAAGCAGAGGAGCGAAACGGTGGGCTGAAGGCGTGGTCACAACACTTCGGCGAGCCCCAGTTCAGTTTTCGTGTGGGACCGGACCGCTTCGTGACCATCGCAAACGGGTCAGGCGTGCTGTCACCCTCCCAGGAAAAGTGGCTTTCCACGACCCTGGCAGAAGGTCGACGGAGCGGAGCTCGCAACATCTTTGTGTTTGCCAATCGGCCCCTGGTGGACATCCGCCCCGGCAAGAGCCTAGCGATGCAGGACCGCACCCAGGTCCGCCGATTGCTGGCGTTGTTTGCGAAACATCGCGTCCACAGCGTCTTTGGTGGCCATCTGCGCTTTTTCGGAAGCGAGACGAGGAAGGGCATTCGCCTGGTGACCACCGGGGGAGGAGGCGCACGCCCCTCCCTCCCAACCCATCGCGGTGGATTCCACCACTGGGTCCGCGTCGATGTCGACCAGAACGGGCGAGTCGCCATCACGCCTGAGCGACTGACGCTCTAAGGCCCGTCGGTCATTCGCAGCGTCGCTCGCATCCAAGGACGCCCCTGTCCGGCGTCCTCTCACGCGCATACGGTCAGACGGCTACGCCCTGAACGGCCTCGGAACCGCGGTTGAACAGGTCGTCGAATTCATCGGCGTCCAAGGTTTCCCGCGCCATCAGTTCGTAGCTAATCAGATCCAATTGCTCCCGATGCTGGGTCAACAGCGTCTGCGCACGTTGGTAGCAGTCCTGCACAATCGCCTTGATCTCGTGATCGATCAGACTGGCAATCTCATTGGAGAAGTTTCGGTCCTCGCCAAAATCTCGCCCCAGAAAGATGTGCTCGTGCCGCTTTCCAAAGGTCACGGGCCCCACCTGATCACTCATACCAAACTCCGTGACCATCCGCCGGGCCAACCCGGTGGCCCGTTCGAGGTCGTTGCTGGCCCCCGTGGTGATCTCGTTGAACGCCAGGGCTTCCGCCACCCGACCTCCCAGCATCATGGTGATGCGGTCCATCATCTGGGAACGGCTGGTCAACACCCGGTCTTCGGTGGGAAGGGTCATGGTGAGGCCCAGCGCCATGCCACGCGACACGATCGTCACCTTGTGGAGGGGGTCGCAGTTCGGCAGCAGCTTGGCGATCAGCGCGTGCCCCACCTCGTGGAAAGCAATCACCTTCTTTTCCTGATCCGAGATCAGTCGGCTCTTGCGCTCTGGACCAGCAATAACGCGGTCGATCGCCGCTTCGCAGTCCGACATGGAGACTTCCTTGCGGTCGTGGCGCGCGGCAATCAAGGCCGCCTCGTTGGACAGGTTCATGAGGTCAGCGCCTGTAAAACCAGGCGTACGACGCGCCAGAATCTTCAGGTCCACGTCGTTGCCGAGCGGTTTGTTCTTCGTGTGGACCTTGAGGATCTGCTCCCGTCCGGCCACATCTGGCGCATCCACGACCACCTGGCGGTCAAACCGACCCGGTCGCAGCAAGGCCGAGTCGAGAATGTCTGGACGGTTGGTGGCGGCGATCACCACGACGCTCACATTGGCCTCAAAGCCATCCATCTCGACCAGCAGCTGGTTCAAGGTCTGCTCACGTTCGTCGTGGCCGCCGCCCATGCCCGCGCCGCGTTGACGCCCCACGGCATCGATTTCATCCACGAAAACGATGCACGGTGAATGCTTCTTCGCCTGCTCGAACAGATCGCGCACGCGGCTCGCGCCGACGCCCACGAACATCTCGACAAAGTCAGAGCCCGAAATATTGAAAAACGGCACCCCAGCTTCGCCCGCCACCGCCCGAGCCAGCAAGGTCTTGCCCGTTCCGGGCGGTCCCACCAGCAGCACGCCCTTGGGGATGTGCGCACCGAGGGCCTGATACTTCTCAGGCGCCTTCAGGAAGTCGACAATTTCCGCCAATTCGACCTTCGCTTCCTCCACACCGGCCACGTCGGCAAAGGTGACCCTGGTCTTGTTCTCCACCATCATCTTGGCGCGGCTCTTGCCGAAGCTCATGGCCTGACTGGAGCCGGACTGGGCCTGACGCAGCATGAAGATCCACAAGCCCACGATGATGAGCACGGGCAGCAGGATGCTGGAGATGACCGAGGCCCACCAGCTCGATTGGTCCGGGGCCTTGACCACGATCGGAATGTTGCGGGCCTTCAAGGTCGGGATGAGTTGGGGGTCTTCCGGCACGAAGACGCTGCGTTCCCCATCCTTGGTCTTGTAGCGCACCTGATTCGACGTGCTCGAGAGCTCGACACTGAGAACCTCGCGCGCCTCCACCTGACGAAGGAAGGAGCTATAGTCGGGCTTGGTCGTCTCTTCCGGCTTGTTGAAGAAAACCGAGAGGAGGAAAGAAGCCCCGAGCAGGATGAATAGAAAATACACCCCAGCGTTTTTAAAAATTTTGCTCAACAGGCCTCTCCTCAGAACACCGCACGCCGGCGCAAACGCCGGCGATCGCCTCAGAATCTTAGCCAACCCCCAGGTGAATGTCAAACCTGAAAACAGGGTGTCGCCTGCATTTCAAAGCAATCCGCAGCCGCTGCCGGGGAGCCTTCCGACCAGGCAACGGCATACCCGACCACCCACAGCACCCGACTCCCTTCGGCCAGCACCAGCAAGTGTGCCTGCCGGTAGCGCGGAATCCCCCGTCGGGTCAACCAGTGCTTCAGACGACGCAGGCGCCGCCCCTGACCCGGACAGAACTGGTCTTCATCCGGGCGAGCACTCCGCCACGCCAATTCAGCCCCGCTGGCGGTGGTCGCTGCCAAGCGCAGGCCAAGCCCTGTGGACGCCGCGGACGGCTCTAGGATGCGACGCACCCGCCAGCCCCATCGCTCCGTCGGCTGCCATTCAACCTCCGGGGAGAAAGGTATCGAGAGGGAATCACCTGACTGCCTGGCCAGGAGCAAGCCCTCTCGACACGCCGACAGCGACCAGCCACCACCGAGGTCTGCTCGGAGCCCCTGCTGAAAAGCCCATTCCGCGCGCCGCAGCGCCTCGCGACCCAACACGCGCCCCGCGGCGCGGGCGGAGAGGAACCGCAAGGCTCGGGCACGCTCGAGGGGCGATAGCCTCAGCCAAGCCAGTCGATCCAGCAGAAAGGTCTCCGAATCAAGTGGCTCGACACAGTACGAGAGCCAGCGCGCCGTCCGTCCAGCGGCCTCTGCCTCCTCCTCCCGCACCAAGGCGGCCAGTTCGGCCACCTTCGCAACGGCCTCGGGATGAATCTGCCTCAACGCCGGTAACACCTCATGGCGGATCCGATTCCGGCTGCGTTCGCGCCAGTCATTGCTGGGGTCGGACAACCAGGTGTGACCGGCCGCGGATAAATAATGCTGCAGGCGATCGCGAGAAAATCCGAGCAGCGGATGCAAGAGCTGAACGCCCTCCGCGAGCGGCCGCACGGGGAGGATGCCCCGCAGCCCCTCCGGGCCCGTGCCCCGCGCCAGGCGGAAGATCAGGGTTTCGGCCTGGTCCTCACGCTGGTGGCCGAGCGCCACCCACGGACATCCGTGCATCCGGGCGCAATTTGCAAGCCAGGCCAAACGTGCTTCTCGCGCTCGCGTCTCGAAGCCGACCCCCGGGTCGAACGCCATCCGTGCGCGAAACAAACGGATGTTCTGCTGCTGACACCAGTCCTCAACCCAGTCGGCATCCCGCGCCGACGAAGGAGCACAGCCGTGATCCAGATGCGCCGCCTGGAGCGAATATCCCGCCTCCCGCAGTGCCAACGTCAGCGCCATCGAATCGGAACCGCCACTCAATCCCACCAGAATCGGGCCACCAGAAGGCCGGACCCCGATGGTTTCAAGGAGATTGCGCAGGGCCTCCGCCAGGCCTCCCTCATCATCACCAGATCGTTGCACAGGGCTTAAACCAAAATTGTCCTCGAGATTGCCAATTTCACACAAGATTAACACGGGGCTATCTATAGATAATATCAAGGGCCCCGGGTGGGGCCATGTCTTCAGTGGGAAGGTGTGTGGGTATGGCGGCCGATTCGAACACGCAACCGGGGCGCAAGACGGTCCTGGTTCGCCGCGTGAGCCTGGCTCTCAGCGTGGCGATGACCACCGCTTTCACGCTGGTGGGCGTGGGATGTGGCCGGACTTCGGGCCCCATCCTGGGAGCAGGACGAGTTCCAGCTGCCTGGGGGGCCAAGCAAGCGGAGAAACGCGAGATTCCGCTCACGCCGGGCGTGCCCGAGCTTGGCCAACAGGCCGTTTTGCCGCGTGACCCGGCGCTGGATGGCACCGTCCAGTTCAACCTGCTGTACACCAACGACATCCACTCCCGCATCGACCCTTTTCCGCAAAACTTTTATTACAGTTTTTATGCCGGGAAGGGTGGTTTCGGGCGTCTGACGACCGCCATCCGCGACTTCAAGAGTCGGTTTCCCAACACGCTGGCCGTCGACTCCGGAGACTACCTCCAAGGCACTCCTTATTTCAATTTTTTCAAGGGAGAAGCCGAAATGCGCCTGATGGACGCGGCCGGCTTCGATGCCATCACGATTGGAAACCACGAATTCGACAACGGCGTCACCCAGTTGCAAGCGGTGCTGCCGCACTACAAGGGGGCACTGATCACCACCAACATGACGTTCGATCGGGAACTCGGTATCCGCTATGCCGTCAAGAAAGTCGGCGCGGTGCGCGTGGGGATGTTCGCCCTGATCACGGAGGTGAACGGCCTGGTCTCCGCTCCCAACTTCCAGGGGGCACGCTACTACGACCCGGTCAAGACCGCCGCGGCCGCAGTCGCCAAACTGCGCAAGGAAGCCGATGCGGTGGTTCTGCTCTCGCACATGGGGTCAACCCCGCCGTGGAGCGAATCAGACACGCGAGCACCCGAGACGGAACTGGCTCATGACCACGAAGTGGAACCTGAGCAAATCACCGATGAGGTGCTCGCCAAGCGCGTGCCCGGCATCGATGTGATCATCTCGGGACATACCCACGTGATGATCAAACGCCCCCTGGTGGTTCGCCAGCCCGGGGGAGGCGCCACGCATATCATCTCGTCCGGCATGGGCGGCGGATATCTGGGCCAGGCCACGCTCACCCTCGAACGTGGCCGCGTCACCCGTCTCGTCAACGCCATGTTGCCACTCACCGGCAATGTGCCGGCGGCACCGGACGTGGAGCGAATCATCACGCCTTACCGGGAGGTGGTGAACCGCTCGATCGGGCAGGAAATCGGGGAGGCCACTGGCGTCTTCAAGCGTTATGGGACCAATGATGTCGAGAGCAGCCTCAACAACCTGATTGCCGACGCTTGCCTTGCAGCCGCTCGCAAGCTCAAGGCCGAGACTGCGTTCGCGGTGATGAGCAGCGGCACCCCGCGCAACCCGCTGCCACAAGGCCGCTTGAAAGTCGAGGATTGTTTCTACGCCCTGCCGTTCGACAACCGGATTGTGCTGATGCAGGTCACGGGCAAGCAAGCCATCGACATGCTGACCATCCAGCGCCGCCCCACCGACCACAAGCGCCACGCGATCGCCAACGCGAGCTATACGTTGCTGCGCAACGCCGGCCCCATTGAGGATGCCCGCATCGGAGGTCAGCCCATCGACCCGAATGCCAAGTACTGGGTGGCCGTGAACGACTACATGGCCGATGGAAGCAGCGGCTTCACCATGTTGCCGGGATGCCCGCGGCAAAACACCACCGTGCTGCAACGGGACGCCCTGATCGACCACATTCGTGCCAAGGGCACCGTGACGCCTGAGATCGGTCGTATCACCGTCAAGAACCGCCCCTGACAGGAGGGTCAGCCGCCTGGCAAGACCAGCCGTGCTGGCCCTGGGCCCGCCGCGTCGCCTGTCGGCTTCAGAGCAGGGCGATCGCCGCCAGCCAGGTCCACCACGCCCCCCAGCCTTTTCGCTCGGGCTGGCGGTCCTGCAGGTCGGCGATGCGCTGACGCGCATCCTCCATCTCCCGTTGATGGCGGCGCTGGGCATTGTTGAGCATCGTCCGTAGGTGCTCGTTCTCCGCTTCAAGCTTGCCGATCTGGTGAGCGGCGTGCGCGTAGCGATGGGAAAGCACCGTCTCCTGGCGTACGGCCTCCGCCACGGCGCGGGCCACGTAAGAGGCGATCGCTCCGGCATCCCCCGCAGGGATGGTGGGAGGCGCCAGGGGAGCGGGCGATTTCTGCGGCACGGCAGCCGTCTGCTGTCGCGGGGCCGCCGGCTTCCGGGAGGCAGCGGCCGAAGCGGTGGACTCGGCCTGCGCCGCGGGAGCCTGGGTGGTAGGCGCCCCCCCCGATGGGGATTCCACTCGAGGCAACGGTGACTCGAGTGGCGCCGAGCGAGCAGCGGGCTTCTCAAGGCGTGGCGCCGGGGACGAGGCCGAATGGCGTGAAGATGGCCGCTCGGGCGAGGGCGGAGGGGGCGGGGGCGTATCAACGAGTTCCCGCACCATTCGACGGATGGTCTCCATCGAATGGTTTTGCTCTTTGAGTTCCTTGACGGTTTGCAGCACCGATAGCGCCTCAGGGGTGAGGCGCCATTCACCATTCTCGTCCTGCTCCGCCGGGTAGGGAATTTGTCCGAGCCAGTAGGAGATGACGTGAACGGGGATGCCGAGGGCCTTCGATGCCTCTGGCGTCGATAGGCGGTCGTTGCTCATGGCAGCTCCGATACGCGTTAACCGTCACAAGATTACCAGCGTTATGCCACAAAATTCGGTGATGCCCCCCACCGGTCCGAGAGGTCCGAGGCGGCAAATGGAATCGGCGGCGCGGGGGCCGGACGCTCAAACGCCCGCGGCAGACAGCTCCGCCAAGGCGGCGCGAGCCACTTCCCGGTCATCGAAGTGAACGGTTCGGTCGCTGAAAATTTGAGTCGTTTCGTGGCCCTTGCCGGCAATCACCACCAGGTCACCTGCCCCAGCTCGCCGGATTGCATCGGTGATGGCCGCAGCACGGTCTACTTGAACCCGCGGCGAGGCCTGTTTCATTCCGAGCAGAATTTCCTGCGCGATGGCTTCGGCATCTTCCGAACGCGGATTGTCCGAGGTCACGATGGCCTCATCCGCCAAACGCGCCGCCACCTCCCCCATCATCGGGCGCTTG